>JAZQDP010000194.1:0-34630 GCA_045546875.1 Thermoguttaceae bacterium
TATTGCCTGTTGCCTACATCCTTTTTGCTATCGTCTTCTTCCTTTTTCCTGTTGCCTATATCCCTTTTCCTACTGCCTATTGCCTACTGCCTACTGCCTGGATATTTTTACTCTTGATTGATTATCAAATAAATTGTACAATAAAGTTAAACCAGTTGAGAATTGGCAAGGTTTATATCCGATTGCCATTTAGCCCAAAACTAATATAGTTGACGGCTTTTCTGATTTACTCCCTTTCCCTAACTTTAATTTGCCATGTTTTTATTGCGTCGACAATTCATAACCGGGTTCGCGTTTGCGTGTTTAACAACGTCCCAATGCTTTAATACAGCAACCTTTGCACAGCAACGATACCTCAATGCGGATGTGTATAAAATACAGCTTTACGCGGTAACAGAGGAGCAAAAAGGTTTCATCGACTTCGTTATCACTCTTGCTGAAAAGCAGGTTATTCCTCCGGCAACCGTTGAAAAATGCTTTTTCTATGCCAGAAAAAAAGCGGATAAACACCGACGGTACTATTATTTCAAAAAAGCGCTTGAATTCGCGCTGAAAGAAAAGGGCTATGATCTGAACGGACTGATGAAATAAAGCCTCTAGCTGTTAGCCTCTAGCCATTAGCTTGGGCGTCAGAGATTCTCTGTTTTTAACGGCTAGCGTTAGATGCTGGATTGATAAGCTAAAAGTTAGAGGCTCGAAGGTCAGGGACTCGAAGCTAAAAGCAGTCTCACAACAGGCGTTTGGTTACCGAACGCCTCCGTTTTTTTCTTGTTTTAGGAATATATTTTGTCTATTTTACGACTCGTTCTAAAAAATTTTTGAAAAAATTTTAAAAATTTAGGGTAGGGGGTATTGTAATTTTTCTGTAAATGGTTTAGAATGTGTAATTATTAAAAAAGGTAATCTTGTTGGGCAAAGAACAGGTTCGCCTTAAATGCGTTTATCGATAATAAACAGGAGCGTTCACAGGGCAATTAGAACGTTGGGGTTTATTGATCGATTATAGACATTTTTAGACAGCAAAAGACCCCGGTTCTGCGCCAATTCTTTCAGAAAAATCTGATTTTTATCGCCTTTTCGATAAAAATGTTGCCGGAGCTGGAACTTTTCCTTGTCTTGGCCCTCTAAACAATATCAAGTAAACGTGAGTATTCCTGAAGATAAGCAAACGATTCAATCAATACTTGCAGGCAATCGAGAAGCCTACGGCGATCTGGTGCGTAAATATCAGGATCGGTTATACCATTCCCTGTTATGTATGCTTGGCAATCCAGATGACGCGTTGGAGTTGACGCAAGACGCCTTTGTTCAGGCTCTGGTCAACATCGAAAAATTTCGAGGCGAAGCAGGTTTTTACACTTGGTTATATCGAATTGCGATTAATATGGCGTCCAGTTTGAAGCGGAAACGCATTTTAGTTTCTTACGATGAACTGGTAGAAAACGTTTCATTTAATCCCGTAGATTCAGGCGATTCCCCAGAACGTGAACTGGAAATTAAAGAGAATCAGCAACGAGTTTGGGAAGCTATCGGCAAAGTAGCTCCCGATTTTCGTCAGGTTCTTATCCTTCGCGAAATTGAGGGATACGATTATGAACAAATCGCATACGTTTTGAATATCAAAATCGGGACCGTAAGAAGCCGTCTGTACAGGGCAAGAATGCAGTTGGCTGAATATCTTTCAGAAAATTGACATAATTTTTATTTGAAAGAACCATGAAAGTTGACAATATCGAGGCTTTAGAGGCATATTTCGATGGCGAAATGTCTCCAGAGGAAGCTAGTGTTTTTGAAAAACGTCTTCAAGCGGAGCCAGCTCTTCGCGAGGAGTTAGAGTCGTTCAAGCGTTGTTCAACGGCTCTGTCTCAGTTCCCGAAGGTTAAGGTTCCGTTTGATCTTACAGATTCTATATTGGAGCGCGCAGCCACTGCGCCCCCTCTCCCTTTTGCGTTTGCGGATTCGTCCGACGAGGCGAGCCGTCTGACCGAGTCGGTTACGACGTCAAGCAATTTCGACGAATCCGCACAGCCGGTAATCTCAAGAGAATCTGACAAGGGTTATGTTGACGATTGGCAGCCGCCGACGATTATGCAACGCATTTCTCGCGCGATGCTCTGGCCGACGATGGTGTTGATTATCGCTTTGGGCTTGTATTTAAGCAAACCAAACGATACTTCCGTCCCAATCAAAACCAATCCAGACGAATCTGAGATTTCCCAGGTTGAACAGAATAACGTCTCAAACGAGAATTTGCCAGACGCTTCAGCGCCCTTTTTCAATCCTCCTGCCGACGTCGAAGGCAGACCGATAGAAGAGGTGGCGATTCAAGAGTCCGTTCAAGGCGCTGCTGTTTCAGAACCAGCAGACGTTACTGTTCTGCAGGCGAACGACGTGCCGTCGAATGACGTCGACAGTTTTATTACTGCCGCGCCGGACGAGGTTCAGTTTGAGATCTCTTGTCGTATAGATTTAACCGCATTTAAGGCTGATCAATGGAATTCAACGTTAAAAGAGTTGGGCGTTACAGTAGACGAAGCGAAATCTCCGCTGGAAGTTGGTTCCTGGACGTTTTCAACAACAGCCAGCCAACGGGCGGAAGCTCTTGCCATGCTAAATAGTGTTCCCGGCGTTGTTTTTGTACAGGTAACCCCGACGAACGCAAAGCGCTCTGATGCGGCTGAGGAGGGCGTTTCTCAGAACGCCGTTTTAACAAAAATTCTAATTCAAACAGAAGATAACCGTTGAGGAACGCAGGACGGCGCGGATAGGGCGCGCCCAGCGCGCTCTTATTGCGGCAACGCGTGAACGCGCAAAATTTGAACGCCGCTGTCCGCCAGGCGTTTGCCGACTTCTGCGGTTTTCTGGTCGGAATAGTCCAGGAAACGTTTTCGGGAAACGCCAACGACTAAAGGACATTTTAGCGAATGGAATTCGCTGATGTTGTCGATGAGCGTCCAGTTGTCTTTTGCCGTTTTGCCGAATCCGATGCCAACGTCCAGGGCGATGTTCTCGATGGGCAGCCCATCTTTAATTGCCGCGTCGCGGCGCCGTTCCAGTTCTTCCCACACCTCTTGTACAACGTCTGTGTAATAAGATTCGGCGTGGTTTAATTCGGAATTCGGAACTCGAAGTTCGAAATTACGCAAAGCGCTGCTGTTAATCAACTCCTCGCTCCCCACTTCTAACTTCCGACTGACAGGAAAAGGATTAACAGAAGAATTATCCGGCAGCAATACTTTATGGTGCATAATAACGACGCCGGGCTGAAATTGGCGCCAGATTTCTCGCATCGCGGGATCGGTTCCGCCGGTAACGTCGTTGATGATTTTGGCTCCTCGTTCCAGCGCCGATTTCGCCACCTGGAATTTATAGGTGTCCACCGAGAGCGGAATGGACAGCCGCCCGTCCAGGCGTTCGAGAATCGGTTCCAGCCGCCGAAGCTCCTCGTCCAGCGGAGTCGGCTGCGCGTTCGGGCGAGTGCTTTCCGCGCCCAAGTCGATAATCCCTGCTCCGCTATCTTCCAAAAATAAGGCAGCGTCTACAGCTTTTACAGGATTATAATCTTCCGAAAAGAATTTGCCGCCGTCAGAAAAACTGTCAGGAGTTGCATTCACGATGCCCATGTAGATGGGGGCGTCTGGCTTAACGATTTGATTAAATTGCATTGCGGGATTGTATTTTATTATAACGTATTTGTCATTCAATAAGCTGCAATAAACGCGTAGACGCTAATTTTCCGGGGCGTTCTTTGCGTTGTCGTCCTTCTTGTTTCGATTCCGTTGCGGTTTGGGACGCCATTTGCGATGAATCCACCAATACTGCCCCGGATCGCTGGCAATCATCTTTTCGAATTCGTGATTATACCATTGAGTAATTGAAACAACGGTTTCCGGACTCTGACTTTCTAACGGATCGAGATATGACGATAACCAGAGTTCAAACTGGAGTGGAACGCCGTTGATTCTGCGACTGTACCCAATGCAGCACGGGACGTTGTCCGACAAGGCGAATACAGCAACCCCCTTGGGGCAGGACGTGTCCCGGTTTAAGCATTTTAACCAAACGCCCCTTGGTCCGGCAAACTGATCCGCCAAAAAGCCGATCGTTCCACATTGCTCAATAACGCCCGGCAGAATGTCCGGCGCCTCGTCGCGAGGGACGATGTATTCTCCCGTCGAACTGCGAAACGAGTTGAGGTAATGATTAAGATACGGGTTGTCTAACGTTCGCGCGATGGCGTATGACGGGAACCCCAGCAGCCCCAAGGCGTACCCCGCCGCTTCAAAGTTGCCGAAGTGCCCCGTAATCAGTTCAAAGGGGCGACCCATCAAAACGGTGTGAATGTAACGATTGACCCCGTGAAGATGAAAGTGTTCTTTCCACGTCGTTTCGTGAATCTTTCGGTTAATTATCGCCACCTCCAGAACCAGCGTAAACAGATGAACCCACATCTGGTGCGCTGTGCGCTGAACTTCCTGTTCTGTCATGCTGGGGAAAGCGCAGCGAATGTTTTCTTCAATCAGTTTACGGCGCAATCGAATAACGCGATAGAAGAAAAACGCCAGAAATCGGACAATAGCCATGCTTAACCCGACAGGCAGCGCTTGCGCCAGGGCGATAAGAAGGCGAACGATAACGTATACGATATAATCTTGCATGGATTTGAAATCGGGAATGATGCGTTTTCTTTCCAGCCGAGTCTGGCTATCCTTTCCAGAATGACGGGTAGAAGAACACGATCAAAATATACAGTTCCAATCGTCCCAAGAGCATTAAGACGATGTAAATCATTTTTGCCGGCGCGTGAAAGACGCCAAAGTTCCCCGAAGAGCCGGTAATTCCAAATGAAGGACCGACGCAGTTATAGGCGGTGGCGACTGCTGTAACGGTGTCATACATTTGATCGTTTGTGCTAAGCTTTCTGTCTGTCCATGTAGTGGACGGTTCGACAGCAACCAGCAGCGTACAGGCGACAACAAATATTATTATATACAAAGCAAAATAGGACAAAACGCTTCGACGCAGTTCGTCAGAATCGTCAACCGGTTTGCCCTGTATAAACATGGCGCGTACAACGTTGGGACGAAAGACGCGTTCAATTTCAATTACCAGCGTTTTCCACAAAACGATAAGACGCATCGTTTTCAGACCGCAGGTTGTACTGCCAACGCAACCGCCGCAAAACATCAGGATAAAAAGAACCGCGCGAGACATGTCGTTCCATTTTTCGTAATCGTATGATGAAAAACCTGCGGAGCTGACAATTGTTAAAACCTGAAATCCACCATACCGGACGCTGTCGCAAAGAGAACTCCACGTCAGCGTTTGTGCGTTTTTGTCAGCGGCAAAATCGCCTTTTATCCAGCACGACCCGGAAACGAAAATCGTTGTTATCAATAAGATGCCGACAAAGACGCGGAATTCTGTATTGTTAAGCAATTTAAAAATGCCGAATTCTGTTTTAACGCGACCGTTATCGCTGGAGGAAATCAAGTCGATTCTTTTCTTTTCCCATGTCAATGCAAGATATAACAGAGCAAAATTACAGGAGGAAATAAACATAAAGATCGCGATAGTTAGTTCAATCCAAAAGCTATTGTAATGAGCAATGGAGTGGTCGCGCGTGCTAAATCCTCCGGTTGCGACGCAGGAAAAGGCATGGCATAAAGCGTCATAAATCGACATGCCTTCTATTATCAGCAAGATGAATAAAACGGTGTTTAAGACAAGATAAACCGTAAGCAGAGCCATCGCCGTATTTCGCGCCTGAGCGAATATAATTTCGTTTGACGACCGCGGCATCTCGGTTTGCATAAGAGATTTCCCTGCAGATTGACCGCCCAAAATGGCGACGAATAAAACCATAATCCCTAACCCGCCCAAAAAATGAAGTTCACTGCGCCAAAACAGTATCGCTTTAGGCATATATTCAGGGTTTTCGAGATTGTTAAACACCGTGGCGCCAAAACCTGTTACGCCGGAAAACGATTCAAACAGGTAGTCTACGGCAGATGTTGGAATTTGCGGTTGAGTACTATTATCCCGAGTAACTTGAGCAAACCAAAAGGGCAGCATTCCTAAAATGCCTGCCAGAATCCAGCTTAAACCGACAATGGCAATGGCTTCTCGACGGGGTACAGTTGACGACGTTTTAGGAGTCTCCTTTGGGGAATCGTCGTACATGTCGTCAGGATTGTATGGTCGAGCCTGGTTGTTGTTTTTATCAGAAAAAATGTCAAACAGAACCGCCTTTCGTCCCAGAAAAAGGAGAATGCCGCCCACTGCCAGACAGACCAATATTCCGCCTGTAAGGGCTTTAAAGCTGCGGACGTCAAAGGCGTCAACCTGACCGAAAAAAGGAATTGTCCAAGGCAATGCGAAAAGCATTGTCGCTCCAAAAATTAAAGACAACCAACCCAAAATTCGACAGATTCGAGAAAAGGACATTTGAGCGCTGCTTGAAAATAAGGGTGAAGGGGAGAGAGAAAGTCCAAACGCAAACGGATGTTGTTATTGGTTTGACGACCGTTCTCTCGACGCCTGTTTAGTTTTCCAGAATATATTGTATAAAATCTAAAATTTGTTGTTGATCTATGTTGCGAACCAGTTTGCAAGATCCCAGCCGTTCCGGCAGGACAAGGTTAATTTGTCCGTTTGAGGTCTTTTTATCGTGCAGCATGATTTGAACCGTTTTTTCAGGGGTGAGGTTGGCAAGCCAGTTTGTATCCATGCCCAGGGCGTTCATCAACCTGTTTTGACGCTGAACCATGTCGGCGTCAACCATTCCCAACCGTTGAGCAAACCGGGCGGCAGCCGCCATGCCGATCGCCACCGCTTCGCCGTGAAGTTTGCCTTCAAAACGTTCAAACGTTTCAATTGCGTGACCAAAAGTGTGCCCGTAATTGAGCAAAGCGCGCAGACCGGTTTGTTCTTTTTCGTCTTGAGAAACAACGTCTGCCTTGATTAGACAGCAACGGTAAACGATTTCTGTCATAACGGTTGAATCCCGGTTGAGAATGGCGTCAACGTTTGATTCCAGATACCGGAAAAAGGATTCGTCCAGAATGACGCCGTATTTTACGACCTCAGCCATTCCCGCCAAAAACTGGCGATTGTCTAACGATTTTAGCGTGTCGATGTCGATGATAACGCCCTTGGGCTGATAGAACGTTCCGACCACGTTTTTGCCGTATTCCAGATCGATGGCAGTTTTCCCTCCGACGGAACTGTCAACCTGAGCCAGAAGGGTTGTCGGGATCTGCCAGAAGTTGACGCCTCGCATGTACGTCGAGGCGACAAAGCCTGCTAAATCGCCAACCACTCCGCCGCCCAGAGCGCAAACGAGAGTCTTGCGGTCGCACCCGCCTTCGAGCATGCGTTCCCAAATCTGCTGAACCATTTCGAGGCATTTGCTGTCTTCGCCGGCGGGAATAACAGCCAGTTCGGTTTCCCACGACTGAGCCAACAATGTACCAAAATCGTCTCCGTAAAGAGGCTCAACGTTATCGTCCGTTACAAGGAAAACCTGTGACGGCGATTCGTTTTGATTTATGTAATTTAACGCATTGGGCAGAAGTCCCGTACCAATGTAAATGGAATACGTCCGATCTCCCAATTCAACAGTAAGATTTTTTAATTCTGGCATAATAGAAAGATTATACACGGAATTTCAGAATAGGGAATAGGGAGCGGCGCCGGGGGAGGGGACTCAAATTTTGGGGACTATGTAGATGGGGTTTGATGATGCGAAGCGTCAAAAAATCCAGCCCTGAAAGAGCGATATGTATATAATCGGCAGGCGTAAGCCTCCGGATGAAAATTGGGGCTGGATTTAGCCCCAGCGTACAGATTTAGTTGCTCGCGCGGCGCAGTTGCTCTAAAACTTCAGAAATTTCTTCGTGAACTTCTGCCGTCTGGTTGACAACAATCGCTTTCATGGGACCGTAGTAGCGAATCGTGCCGTTGCCGCCGTTGATTTCCCACGTATTGACCTGAATCGTTTTTTGAATGAGTTCGACCAGTTCCTCGCCCTCTTTTTCGTAATTGGACGTTTTGGCGTTTTCCCCCAGGATGTCGGCAAAATCGCCATTTTGAGCCAGGATGCCGTCGTTGTCATTATTGTTGCGCGGTTTAATCGATTGCGGACGACGAGTGAGACGCCCCGCTTCCTTTTCCGCCTTTAATCGTTCTTTTCTTCGCAGATTGTTGTACGCTTTAATTGTCGCCTTGAGAGAACTGAGCCGGGATTTGATTTGGCTGTCCAAGACCGCTTTCGTGTTGACGTCCATTTTATCGTCTTTCGCCAACGCCAGAATTATGCCGATAAACTCTCGCGCCGCCTGACGACATGCGTCTTCGCCCTTGTCTCGAACTTTAATCCACTTTTTCATCGTCAGTTGAGAATACTCTTTCAGCTCCGCTCCCTTTAAATCTGGAATGAACGAATGTTTAGCGCTCTGCTGGGCAGTTGCGCGGGCAGGGGAATTTTCCGATGGGGCTTGCGGATAATACGGTACGTTTTCCGATGGACTTTGTGCAATGCATAATCCTGAAAAGAATAATATCGTCAGAAGGAAAATGTGTAATCGTTTCATGGCGGCGAATTGGCGATTGCGCGTTGTAACAACGTAAATGACGAAAAAGTTCTATCTTTTAATCGGGATATAATATCCCAGAAAGACGCCAATTAACGTCAAGCAATGCTCTTTTTCCAGGAACAGGTCAAAGTGATCGAGAACGAGGGAAAGAACCGCAAATATAATAGCGACCATTATTACCGTTCTCAAAGGAATTCTAAACAGGTTTAAGATAACGCCAATGGCAAGACCGACTAAAATTGTTATTACTAAACTCATGGTTATTTGTCTCCTTTCTATGAGGGGGGGGCGAGTTACATCGCCCGTTATTTACCGATAACATTTAATCCAGTTGTTCTCGGTTCTACTGAATAATACGAAATCGGAGAACAAACAGTTCGTTAAATTAAGCGTGAAAAGTTTTTCAAACAATCCCATTTAACCGTGGTTCCGGCTAATTCTCGATTAGGGAATCGGTGTCGATCATTTCGGCAATGCCCTCATAATTGAGGAAAATGCGATGTCTAAATGCGGGAAGGATAGCGGCTTTTACATCGGCTTTGCTGCAGTCCACTCGCCCTTCAACCAAGGCGTTGAACTTGGCGCCCATGACGGCGGCTTGAATTCCCCGCGGTCCGACGCCGTACCGGACGTACTGTTTAACCTGTTTAGAGTTGGAGGTTTGCGGGTGCGTTGCGACAGCCGCTTTAACGATGCCGGCAACCAAATCGCTGGAAATCGTAACCGCTCTGACCATTTCTTTGAGTTTTGACAACCGATTGGCGTCGCAGACCTTGGCAGGCTTGAGTTTTTCGGTGTTGGTAGCGTTGATTGCAATGGCGAGCATGCCGTCTTCTGATGGCATATTCATTTTAATCTTATAGAAAAATCTGTCGACCTGCGATTCGGGCAGCGGGAACGTGCCTTCCATTTCTAACGGGTTTTGCGTAGCAATTACCATAAACGGGGATTCCATTCGGAACGATTCCGTTGAAACGGTAACCTGCCCAGATTCCATCGCTTCGAGCAAAGCAGACTGCGTTTTGGGCATGGCTCGGTTGATTTGATCAGCCAAAAT
The DNA here is from genome assembly GCA_045546875.1 of Thermoguttaceae bacterium. GTDB lineage: Bacteria > Planctomycetota > Planctomycetia > Pirellulales > Thermoguttaceae > RUG11551. The sequence goes on from JAZQDP010000194.1 coordinate 9,655, forward strand.
GAAATTCCCGAAAATCGGACCTCGCTGGAATTCAAAGGTTCGTCGCCCTTGCTCTTCCATAATAACGTACGAGCCGATAATGTCTGCCGGCATCAGGTCAGGCGTAAAGGGAATTCTGCTGGCGTGAGCGTCAAAGACGTCTCCCAGACAACGAGCCAACCACGTTTTACCGACTCCGGGCGCGCCTTCAAGAAGAATGTGTCCACCGCAAAATAACGCGGTCAAGGCGTAACGAATCGCCTCTGGCTGACCCAATACGTATTTGGAAAGCTCGGTTTCTATTTTGGAAAAATCCGATTGAAAATTTTGAACTAATGCTGGTAAATCGTGGACTGATACTGCCATGGTATTATTAGGGAATAAGGAACAGAGTTTTAAGGTGCAGCAAACATTCTGTCCTGCTGCTAAAATATCTCATTTTCATTATAATTATCCCTGAAAGAAATTTCAAGACGTTTCTCAGTTTTTTTTTAAATTTTTTGATTTTTTATTTTTCCCTGTCAGTAGGCTTTACAAAAAATAAAATTGGAATAAAATATAAAATAAGTATGGTTATTCTGGCAAGTCCGTGTCTGAGAGCTAAAAGCCTTTTCAAACTACACTCGCATTGCCGGATTATCCATAAGTATTTAGCGCTTAGTGAATAGCGTTTACAGTCTATTGCTATCGCCTATTGCTTCCTGCCTGCTAACTACTAAAACAAACTATGGCACAACAAAGTATAATTGACGCAATAAAAGATACGCTCATTATTTTCGACGGCGCGATGGGCACCGAACTGTACCGTCGCGGTATATTCACAAACCGTTGCTACGAAGAGCTTAACCTTACCGACAAAAAGCTCGTTGACCAGATAGAGGGCGAATACCTCGACGCGGGCGCAGAAGTTCTCACGACAAACACGTACGGCGCCAACCCCTTGGCTCTGGAAAAATTCGGTTTGCGAGACAAAACAGCTGCTATCAATAAAGCCGGCGTTGAAATTGCCAGGCAGGCAATAGCCAATCGCGGCTCTCAAGCGTGGGTTGCCGGCGACGTTGGTCCGCTGGCAAGCTATACAGACAATCCCGTCGAACTCATTTTGGAACAGGTTCGAGCTTTAATTGACGCGCAGTGCGATTTTATCTTTTTTGAGACTCTGCCCAACATTGCCGCGATTGAAGTTGTCGCTCTGGCGATGCAAAAACTGGCTCAGGAAGGAACGCCGTTCCCGTATGCCGTTTCGTGCGCGTTGGTAAAAAATTGCGAGACGATTTCCGGCGAGTCCGTAGAATCCGTTGTAGCCTGTTTGGACGACGAAAACAAATACCCTCATCAGCCCTTTGCGTGGGGTTTGAATTGCGGTCAAGGTCCAGACGGTATGCTCGAATCCGTTGAACGCGTGATTAACGTCGTTAAAAAGCCTCTTATCGTTCAGCCCAACGCGGGAATCCCCAAAAATGTTGACAACCGTTATATCAATATGTCGACGCCAGAATATTTCACGACGTACGCCCAGCGTTACGTGAACCTGGGGGCTTCTGCCATTGGCGGCTGCTGCGGCATAGGTCCGGCTCACATTAAAGACGCTGCCGCGTCAATCAAACCGTTGGCAAAAGCGCAAAAGAACAAGCATATTTTCACTTCTTCTACGGCAGCGCAGCCGCAGGAAGAAGTCCCGTTGATTAACCGTTCAAGATTTGCTCATAAATTGGCGACAGGGCAGTGGGTAACAAGCGTTGAACTCGTTCCGCCCAGAGGTTACGATCTTTCCGGGACAATTCAAAAATGCCGAACGCTGTACCAGGCAGGCGTTGACTGCGTCAACATTCCAGACGGACCTCGCGCGTCAAGTAAAATCTCTCCGCTCATTACAGCCGACAGAATTCAAAAAGAAGCGCGTATGGAAGCGATTTTGCATTGCTGCTGCCGCGATAAAAACCTTATCGGTCTTCAGGCGGACTTGCTGGCGTGCGCGGCGTGCAACATTACCAACCTTCTTTTTATTACCGGCGACCCGCCCAAACTGGGAGAATATCCAGACGCGACCGGCGTTTTCGATACGGATTCTATCGGCGCAGTCGGAATCCAGAAACGCCTCAATCAGGGCATCGACTTGGGCGGTCAGGCAATTACGCCGCCGACCAGAGCCGCGATCGGCGTTGGACTTGACCCGACCGCTCTGGATAAAAAGCGCGAGGTAGAACGGCTGTTCAGGAAAGCGGAAGCCGGCGCCGATTTCGTCTTTACGCAGCCGGTGTTCGACCCGGAAGCGCTGCTGTCGATGCTGGAACAGGTTAAATCAGCCGGATTGCCGGTCGTTGCTGGAATCTGGCCCCTGGCAAGCTATCGCAACGCGTCGTTCCTGCAAAATGAAGTGCCAGGCGTAGAAATTCCAGAATCGATTATGAAACGCATGGAAGCTCAGGAAACCCGTGAAGGTCAGCTGGTGGAAGGCGTTGCTATTGCGAAAGAAGCCGTTGAAACGATTCGACCCTACGTTCAGGGAATTCAGGTCAACGCGCCATTCGGTAAAATTGAAATTGCTCTGCAAGTGTTTGAAAAATAAATTTTTCAAAAATTTTTATATTATTCCCTTGCCGGGGCTTGTATATTGTTGTGAGATAAAGTAGATTGAATATAGAACATGTTACGGAGGAACGAACGTTAATCGACGCCGTTCCTCATCAATCTACTTTTCATTTTTAACCTGAAAACGCTATCATGAAACGACCTGTTTATCTGCTAGCCTTTGCGTTGTTATCGCTTTTGTTCCTGCCGTTTGCAGCGGCGGCTGAAAAATCCAGTGTCAATTTTGACATGGATCCCATTTTCCCGAAAAAGCTGGATCCTTCATTTTATAACGGGAAAATTGTTTTGCTTTACTACTGGACGTTAGGCGACACGCCTGTTCCCGATAAACGTCGCGTTGCCGAGATTGCCGCTACATTCCAGGCTCTTAACAGAATTCAGCTTCAGTTTGGTCAGTCTGGCGTGTTTACCGTTGTTGGCAGTTACGTTGGCACAGACAACATTGCTGCGTTAAACGCGATTAAGCAATGCCGTCCCCGCTTTCCTGTTTACGCCAGTTTGCTTTGTCAAACCGACCCGCCCAAACCCAATCAATGTTCGTTTGTCCTTATAGACGCCAACGGTCAGTCGATCGGGTCAGGAAAATGGGAAGAATGTCAACTGACTCTTAAAAACGCTCTCCCCAGCGCGATGGCAGTCAAACGAATGAAAAGTCTGCCGATTAAACACCCGTTAGAGGGAATGAACCTTATCGGTAAAGAGATCGAATACTACAGCATTTTTGAACCCGGCAAACCATGGCTTGGAGCGTACAAAAAAATCGAGAAGAATATCGAAAAGAATGCAAACGCCTCCGGATCTCAGGAAGTGATTAAAACCGCTATTGACGATTATCTCACGACAACCGTTCCTGAAATTTTGGAAAAGGCGAAAAAAACGCCGGCTGAACATTATGACATTCTCAATATGCTTGGCAGGTCTGTTAAAGGGATGCCGGGAGACGAAATGGTAAACGAAGCCCTCAAACCGCTGCAGACAGATAAAAACGTTGCGGATTTGGCTAAACAGATTACCGCTATCAAAAAGTTTAAGGCAACTTCAAACAACCTTAACCCGGATCAGCTCAAAAAACGCTGTGAATCATTTATCGCGCCGTTGAAGAAACTTCTTCTCAAGCCGACTCTTACAGACAGCGTTAAGGAAGAAGCGGAAAAATGGGTTGCCCAGCTTGAACAGCTTGCTTCCGGTTCCGGCGACGACCCTGTTCCGGCTGACGAAGAAGCCCCGGCTGATAACAACTAACGCTCACTATTCCGGAACGCGGATGAACTCCGTTGAAATATGCGGACTTCATTCGCGTTCCCGGGAACGGTTATGACGAAGAAATCTAAAGTCTTGTTCTAAAAGCAGTTACGATATTCTCTCTTTCTCTCTCTTGCGTACTTTGCGCTAAATTCTCGTTTCTAACGTCTTTAAAACTTTCCTCTTGACAAAAAGCCGTTTTTTTGAAATAACGCATTTATGAACATCGGGGTTGCAACGGATGTTTTTCGTTGCGGAAAACGATGGTTCTGTAATTTGTTCGTTTACCTCATTACACACAAACAAGTAAAATGAATATTCCCCCAATTGGATTTATCGGAGCCGGACAGATGGCAACGGCTTTAGCAAAAGGATTTATCGGCAGCGGCTTGGTGGATCCGAAAAAGGTTGTCGCCTCGGATTCATACGACATGGCTCGACGCAGTTTTGCTCAACAAACGAAATCGGAAACGAGGGAACGCAACGCCGACGTCGTTCGTCAGTCAACGATAATTATTTTGGCAGTAAAACCTCAAGTTTTACCTGGCGTATTAGCCGAAATCGAACCTGAAATAACAGGGAATCATTTAATTGTTTCGATTTGCGCCGGCGTTCCGTTAAGCTCAATTTCCGCAGGATTGAACGGTAAAGGACGTCTTATTCGCGTCATGCCCAACACGCCTTGCCTGGTTGGTCAGGGGGCGATGGCGTACAGTATGGGGCAAAACACAACAACGAACGACGGCTTGCTCATTCAGACGCTTTTGCAAACAATCGGGGTAGTTTATCAAGTTCCAGAAAAATCGCTCGACGCGGTAACAGGGCTTTCCGGTTCCGGTCCCGCTTTTGTTTATATGGTAATTGAAGCCATGGCAGACGGCGGCGTTCGAGAAGGGCTTCCTCGCCCGATAGCCACCGCGCTGGCGGCGCAATGCGTTTTGGGGTCTGCAAGCATGGTGTTGAAAACCGGCGAGCATCCCGGTTTGCTCAAAGATAAAGTTTGCTCTCCGGCTGGAACGACCATCGAAGGCGTTGCCGCCTTGGAACGAAACGGCGTCCGAAACGCGTTTATTCAGGCTGTTCACGCCGCTACCGTTCGTTCGCAAGAATTAGGCGGGAAGAAGTAGGGGTAAGGCAGTAGGCAGTAGGCAGTAGGCAGCAGGGTAATGGATGCGCGGAAATCCTGCGCGCTTCCTGACGCCTTTTAATCCCTTCCTCAAATTATAACTCGAAACATTTAACTTTTTAATATACTATGTCCTTATTTGACAATCCAGACTATCGATGGCGGGAAACCTATTTTGTGTATTATTCTCGTGAAACGGTTCCTCAGTTTGAAAAGGCTTTGGGGAGCGTTCATAAACGCATTCCCGGCGTGAGCGAAGTTGACGTAACGCGTGACAACTCTGGCGCTTTGCAGTCTGTTTCGCTGCTTTTCCCAACGGGAGCGTCTGGCGTGGATTTGATTTTATCGTCTCCAACGGACGACGCGGCGCCGATAGACGAAGCCAACAATATGCTGGATGAAATTCCCGACAAACGAACGCAAAATATTCTGAAGCGTTCAGATTCCCGGGTTGACATTCTCCATTTTGAAAGGACGGGAGACAAAAAGCCTGCTTTTGACCTGTTCGGTTCAGACGAAGACGAACTGATGGAAGAATTTGACCCGTCTGGTTTGTTGATACTCATTGACCAGCTTGTCAAAACGTCACATGGCGTTGCCATCGACCCGCAAACGGGAATTACGCTGTGAGATGTTAGGCAGTAAGCAGTAAGTTGGCGGCTGCCTCAGCCGCCATAGTTTTTTAAGCCGCAAAGAACGAAAAGTATTACGCTTTGAATCAACGTTACTATTGCCTATCGCCTATTTTGTTTCTTTAAGCCATTGAGCGATAACCCAGCCGACTTTTGCCAGCGATAGCGCGGAACAGTTGGCGGGAACGTCTTGAGTCGTGTGCCAATACGGGTAATCGAAATCGATAATGTCGATACAGGGGATAGCGCCGCGGCTGTGAATCATGATATGGTCGTCGCTAATTTCGTACTTTGTGGCAGGAATAAATTCTTTGATTTTCAGTCCCGCCGCCACTTTCCAGATCTCTCTGGCAATTGGGGCGCTGTCACGCCATGACATCGAAAGCTTTTCGTAGTATATCTGCAAATCGGAGTCAGCAACCATATCGAGCAAAACGCCCTTTACGTATCGATAACCGCGGTTTGGATTATTGGCGTATTGGACGGAAAAGAATTCCGAGCCGACAAAATATCGACCGTTCCGGCTAAAGAGAAATTCTTCTGCATCAAGAAAAACAAAGTCCACGCCGTATTTTGGGTTAATTGCATACGCCCCCGGGGTGGTAATTGCAGAATCCTTTTGCCTCTCGTTGAGCCATCGCGCCAATTCCATTAACAGCGCCGTTCCGCTTCCCCCGTCATTCGCGCCAACAAAACGGCCTTTGGGGTCTTTTTTATCCATCATCGGGAACGGAAGAGTGTCGTAGTGCGTACAGAGCAAAATTCTTTCAGTGCGTTCCGGACGCCAACGAACGATGATGTTGCAGCCGAGCGTTTTCTCTTTGGTGATGGGATGGGGATAATTAAACCGCTGTCGTTCGACGGTGCAGTCAAATTGCTTGAAATGATTGATGATGTATTCCTGCTGACGAGCCATGCCTTCAGACCCGGTGCATCGAGGTCCGATGTCGCACAACGCTTTGAGATACGTCATCGCCTGCTGACCGTCAAAGGGAATGTCTGACAAAGAAAGCTTGCTTTGGTATTTGGGAGTAAGCGGTTTCCGACCGGAAAACCAGGAGAATTGCGCGGTGGCAATGGTAGCAATAACGGCAATTCCGATAAATGCAATTGTCAATACTAACGGCAATTTGTATCGCATTTGAGGCTCTTTATTCTTTGTCATATTTCTGGCAATTCTGATTTGTAGCGTTAAAATTAATGGTCGTTTATCCTTTTCCCCAAAACTGCGTGTTTGTCGAACAGCAACAGAACCGGGGCGTTTGGCGGAGCGTTGTTGTCGAGTCCAATTTTTCTAAGGTAATCTTCCGGCTTTATGGTTGCTCCTCTTTTTTTGATGACGATGTGTTCAATTCCTCGCTGTTTCAAAGCCTGTTTGACTACTTTTGTACTGATCGGAAAAACCTCGACGATTTCAAAAGCGGATAAAAACGGCGAGTCGATTTTAACGTCGGCGCCTAAATAACCGCCGGGGGAAAGCTCTTCCAGCCCGTACTGTTCGCAAAAAGCGGGAATAAGCCCGGAAACCGACAACGACGGGGCAGGGGCGTAGATGTACTTGCAGGTTACCGGCGCTTCTTCCGTTATCGTTTTATTGTATGTTGACAGCGTCAAGAATTTTCCATTGCTGAATTGATGCGCGTTCCGGGGAATTGAAACGGGGGCGGAATAAGTGTCGTATCCGCCGCCATCGTGAACAATTGTCGCGCGAAGCATGCCGGCGGGTCTGTCAGGAAATCCATACCAGCCGAGAGATTGCTTGCATTCGCCATTGTGTTCAATCCATTCCCATTGAGCCATATTAAGCCATGAAGAATGGATTATCATTCCCGGCGCCGACTTGACAACCACCTGCTTAACGCTGTAGATAAGAGAAGCGAGGAATGACAGCGACGGTTTGAAGAAGAGCGGGTTAATCGTCCGCTTGTCTGCCGGACGTCTGTCCGGGTCGATGTGAACTAACGTGCAGTCTGACGCGTTTAACGTTTCCACGTCCAGACAGAAAACGTCGGAGTTTATTCCCGCAAGCTGGCAGTTGGTTTGAGCAAAAGCGGCTGTGATGGGATCGGAATCGATGCCGGTGCAGGGGAGTTGTTTGTTAAACGAAATCAAGTCTCCCCCGATGCCGCAGCACATGTCAACAAACGACAAGTCGTCTGAGGAAACCTGGCTTGCGATTATTTTGCTTTTGTATTGCGCGATTGCCTGATCTGTAGCCTGCTGAATCCCTTTTTCTGTTGATAATAAAAAGGGATAGTCAGGAAACTTTTGCTTGATTTTTTCGTTTAACAGGACTTGTTGCGCAATCGCAACCGCTCGATCAAAAGAAAACTCTTTTCTTAAAGCGTTTTGAAGTTTTAACGCATCGGTAAACTCTGCAGACCGCTGCCGCCAGCGGTTTAGAGTTGCCAACCCTTCGTATGAAATTAACCACGAAATGGCGCTGGGAAGATTGCTTTGTTCAGCAGGCTCAACGTTTAGGAAGTCAATAATAGGCAAGAAGCCGCGATCCATTTATTTCCCTCCGAGCTTCTTTCGAATTTGAGCTTTTCGCTCCTTTAACGTAACGTTTTCTTCTCTCTTTCGATAGAAATCGTCGAGAGGGAAACATCCGCTGATCAATCCGTTTCTCGGGGCGGTGGTGCAGTCGCTGAACGTGCGGCAAATTCGGCGTTTATCCAACGGTTTGCCAGACAACGAGTCGGCAATTATATCGGGATAGCACAAAACCATTCGCCCGATGCCAGCCATATCCGTCCAACCGGCGCGAACGACCGCTTGAGCCACTTGCGGTAAAAAGTCCTGAAAATAAGTGTACCCCGTTCCGATAATCGGCACGTTGGGGAACTGCTGTTTGACTTTTCTGACCTCGTTGAGCATTCGGAACGCGCCAAAAAGCGGGTCTTCCGGCGGCTGATACGCGTCTGAAGCGGGGAAGTAAGTCGGACGAGACGCGTGAGGCGTGTAATATGGAGAGCATGCCGTCAGGTTGAAAACGTCCACCTTTGCCGGCGGCTGAGTAAACATCTCGATAAGTTTCATCGGTTCCGTCAGGTCAATTTCCATCGGGTTGTTCCGATTTAAGCCAAAACCGGCATACGGAATTGGATAATCAGCCGGAATGCCTCGCCCCAGTTTGCCAGGTTCGGCGTTGGTCGGGTCGGGCTGGAAAGGAACCATGTCGAACAGCGACATACGAACGCCGATAAGCAGCCCCGGGCATGCGGCGCGAATTTTATCGATAATAATCCGCATGAACCGCGTTCGATTTTCCAGCGACCCGCCGAAATCGCCCGGACGGTCAAAAGCGGAAAGAAGTTCGTGCCCCAAATAGCCGTGACAATGTTTGACGTCAATGAAATCAAACCCGGCTCTCTGCGCGGCTTTTGCCGTTTCGACGTAGCAGTCGGTCAGTTCGTACAGCTCGTCGTCTGTAAAGACAACGGAATCGTCATTCGGGTCGATCCCCTTGCGTTTATCGAGAACCGGGTGATGGTACGCGATTCTCGGCGCTGGTCCTGCCGTTGTGGGGAAGGACTGCCGACCGGAATGAGTGAGCTGCAATCCCAGAAGCAAATCGGACGAAGCGCCGGCGCCAAAAGCGTTTTCATGAGCGGTTACAATCGTGTTACGCAGCGTTTCCAGAGACTTGTCAACGTTTTCCGGGTTGTAGTACAGTTGCCGGGGATTGGCGCGTCCGTCTTGCCGAACGGCAAACGCTTCGCCGCCAAAAATGACCTTCGCGCCCGATCGACCGAAATTCGTCCATCGACGAATCACCGTTTCAGAAGGGCTGCCGTCCGGATTGGCGTCCCAGCCTTCCATGGGGTGAATCGCCCAGCGGTTGCCGACGATTTTGGTTCCAATCGCCAGCGGTTGAGCCATCGGCGACCCCTGTTCTTCCGACAGGATTTCGTCGTCGCAGGGAAGGTCAATTCCGAGTTCTGCACAGTAGGCTTTGAACTGTTCAACGTTTTCTAACGCGCCAATCTTTTGGTACTTTTGTTGTGTCATTGTAGTTGCGAGTAACGAGTAACGAGTTGCGAGAGCTGTAACGTGGAATCACGCTTGGCGTTAATTTTTAATTACAAACTGCTAATTGCTAATTGCTAATTATTCCGTAAACCGACTTGTCATCGGACGCTGTTTTTGAACCAGCGGTCGGGCAGTTAAAAACAATCCCGGCGGGCATTGACGGCGCTTGAATTCGTTGCGGTTGTACAACTTCAGCGCGAGTTCTACTGCCGACTGATTGAATCCGCTGGCGACGATTTCTTCTAACGATTTGTCCTGCTCGATGAACATTTGCATGATCGGGTCTAAAATCGGGTAGTCCGGTATGGAATGACGGTCTTCCTGATGAGGACGCAGTTCAGCGGAGGGGACTCGTTCAATCGTTGAAGCCGGGATGATTTCTTTTCCTGCGTTTTTGTTGATCCATCGGGACAGTTCCCAGACTTCTGTTTTCCACAGATCAATCAGAACGCTCAACCCGCCGACCAGGTCGCCGTAAAGGGTGCCGTAACCGACAGAACCTTCAGTTTTATTTGATGTGTTGAGGACGACTCTGCCGGTTCGGTTGCTTAACGCCATGAGAAAGACGCCGCGAATTCGAGCCTGAAGATTTTGGTCTGTCAGGTTTTGCGGGTCGCGTTGAGCGTCAAATTGCTTTAGTACCGGGGCAAGCGTTTCGTTAAAGCCGTTGTACGGTTCTTTAATCGGAAGCGAATGGAGTTTTAATCCGAGATTAACCGCTAGTAATTTAGCGTCTTTCAAGGTTCCGTATGACGTAAACTGGCTTGGCATCGTTACAGCTGTAACTCGACTGGATCCCAAAGCGTCAACCGCCAGCGCCGCCACCAGAGCAGAATCGATTCCACCCGACAGACCGACGATCGCGCCGTCAAAGCCGTTCTTTTCGACGTAGTCTTTAATTCCCATCGTCAACGCATGGTAAATGTCTTCCAGACGTTTTTCTTCCGGAGTAGTAATCGCAGCGGCTCCAACGTCAAGCTGAATCGGTTCGTCGTCCAGCGAGCAGATGACAATGTCTTCTTCCCAGCGTTTGGCGGAAGCGATAACCTGTCCTTTGTCGTTGCAGACGAACGAGCCGCCTTCAAACATGAGCGAATCCTGACCCCCAACGAGGTTGCAGAAAACGCCCGGCTTGCCGCGTTGAGCGCAGAGGTTTTTGAATTCCGTATAAATCAGCTGATTGGGGTTGATGTTAAACGAAATGGGATTGGTTTCGATAAGGATTTTATAGTCAACCCCATCATTTTCCGTTCTGAATTTGCCGTATTCCAGAACGCGATGTTCCATCGGCGAACCGGGATGTCGAAAAATCAGATTGGCTTTGCAGGACGGCAGTTTTGGCGAAATCTTGTTCCATGCCTGTTTGTATGCGTGGATAAATCCCGGATTGTATCGGAGGTCTTCTAACGGATAGCCGCTCAAAGAGCCAAACGAAAAAACGATCCAATCGTTTTCTGTCCACGATTCCAAATCCGGAATCCGATTGAAGGCGTCGATAATTTTAGCTCCGGCTCGGTCGAAGTCGCCCGGCGTCGGATTGAGCTGTACGATTGCGATTTTCATATAAGGAAATAAATGTTGTTAGCAAACAAATGGTTGAATAATGCAAGAATGAAAACCTGCGTGAGATTTTCAGTTCTCGGAACGATTGGGTAAAACCTTTGAACGGTCGAATGGAGATTTGCTAAACGCTTCCAGCTCTAACGTTAGAGGCGACGCGTCTTTTTGAGGCGCGGCTTCCAGTTTCCACGGGACGCGAATAGTGAACGTACTCCCCACTGCCAATTTACTTTCGAGGGTAATTTCTCCTTGTAACAGTTTACAGATTTCTTTAACAATTGACAATCCCAATCCAGTCCCGGCGTATTCGCGCGTCATAACCGTATTGGAATTGGCAGACGATCCTTGTCTGAATTTTTCAAAGATGGTTTTCTGCTCTTCTTCAGCAATGCCGATGCCCGTGTCTGAAACCGACAGGAGCAGCATATTGTTTTCGACGTCCCGATTCACGATAACCTTTACCGTTCCTCCTTCCGGTGTGAATTTAATGGCGTTTGAGAGCAGATTGTTGAGGGCTTGTTGGAGTCGGTTTTGATCTTGCTCTATTGGCGGTAAATCGGGAGCGATTTCTTCAATCAGGGCGAGGTTCTTCTTTTCCGCCAGCGGACGAGCCATGTCGCACTGAGCGGATACGATTTTTTCAATTTGAAACTCGGAAATATTAACGAGCATTTTCCCGCTGTCCATTTTTGCCAGATCGAGAATGTCGTTAATCATGGAAAGCAAAAGCTTTCCGGAGTTTTGAATGTTTGTAACGTACTTTTTTTGCCGGGCGTCGAGCTGTTCAATTCCACTCAAAACGTCGCTAAAACCGATAATCGAGTTTAACGGCGTGCGGAGTTCATGGCTCATCGTGGATAAGAAGTCGCTTTTTACCCGGTTTGTTTCGCGCAGCTGCATAGTCAGATTCGCTAATTCGCTCACTCTTTCGTCCAGTTCGTCTTTATTTTTTTGCAGTTTGGCGTGAACTTCAAAAATACGTCGCAACATTCGGTTGATAGCGATGCTCAAGGCTTCAAATTCGTCTCCGGTAGTCAATTCCGCCCGGGAAGCGTTGTTGCCGTAATAGACGGCGTCGGCAACGTCTCGCAGGTATTTTAACGGTTTGATAATTAACGATCGGATGGTAAGATTAAAGGCGATTAACCCTAAAAACACCATCGTAATCGCAACCCCAACCAGAATGTTAAACGACTTGTTGATAAGCCTCTGCATTCGTCCTTGAGGAATGATAACCTTAACCACCGCCATGAGTTTGCCGTCTGGCGCGTCCTCCGGCTCCAGCTCGGAAGGAAGCCCCGGCAGAACGCCTCCGCCCGGAATGACGGAGCTGGGAACGCTGGACAGCGTTTGAGGCTGCAATTCCGGATGACAAAATCCCGTAATGCAGGATCGCTGCGCTCTGACTGCCTGATAGTATTCGTAGTTGTCGTCGTGCAACCGCCCGATATAATCCGGCTCGGTTGTTTTTTCAACAGGGGTTTCTTTTCTTTTCTGCGAACCGTCTGACGTTTCGGGATTGGACTCTGAACTGTCGTCGCTTTTGGCTGATATACTGACGATTAGTGGATTGGACGCTTGTCGAAACTGTTCTGTCGGGGCTTGAGCGAACTTTTCAACCGTCTGCTGACCAAACTCGTCTAACGATTCGTATGTCCTGCCGGGCTTGAGAACGTGATATTCAAATTTCTGCTGTGTTAATTGAGACTGAACGACTCGACGAACGAGCTGGAAGTTTTCGTTGGGTTCAAACCCTTCCCAATGTTTGATGAGCACAACCTCGTCGACCAGCAATCGCCCGGTTTGAGGGTTTTGCAAGTCGATGAGCTGTTTTGTCGTCCACCAAATTGGCGTCATCGTTACGAGAATTACAACGACCATACATAGCGCAAAGAGCGTCAGACATTTAACTTCCAAACTGCCTTCGCCAAATATGTGTTGTACGCGTCGATTGGACATTATCAGGAAATAAAGGGGGGTAGCGGTAAATATAAATTGAGCGATTTTGCGCCCCAATGACGCATTGTCTTTATTATTCAGACGCAAAAAAGATTTGAAACGTTCCAGCGTCTGCCATCTTCTCTTATTATATATTTATAACAAAGAAAAACAAGGGGGCGGAACAAGTTGATAATTCGGAATTCGGAATTAGGAATTCGGAATTGACGCAAAGCGATTCTCCCGCATTTTTGAACGCTCAGAGCATACTTGAATTATTTCTAAAAAAGTGTAGAATAATTTAACAGTTGCGGGTTAAAAGGCGCTAATGGCGAGTTGACACCCTATACCGTATACAAATTTTCTCGCAACGTAAAACTCGTAAATAGCCGCCAATTCAAGAATTTATTATGAAAGATTTTCCTGTACAATTACTCTCAGAAACGTCCCATGCCGGCGCGCGCGCTCTGCGGTTCCCGAAGCTGGACGTTCCTGCCGTGGATTTTACACAAAAATTCCCGGCAAACCAACTGGCGGAATCGACGCCCCGGTTGCCAGAACTGGCTGAAATTGACGTCGTACGCCATTTTGTAAACCTGTCGTCTAAAAACTACAACGTTGACGCCAACTTCTATCCGCTCGGTTCCTGTACGATGAAGTACAACCCGAAATGCTGCGATAAATGGTCAACCATGGAAGGCTTTTGCGACCTCCACCCGTACCAGCCGGAATCGACCGTTCAGGGCGTTCTGGAACTGCTGTACAACGTTCAGCAATGGACGGCTGAGATTGCCGGGCTGCCGAACGTGAGTCTTCAGGCGGCGGCTGGCGCTCACGGAGAGTTCAACTCGCTGGAAGTGGCGGCGAAGTATTTCCGCGAACACGACCCGAACAGAAAAGAAGTCGTTACGCCCGACTCCGCTCACGGCACCAACCCCGCTTCCGCCGCCATGGCTGGGTTCAAGATGGTAGTCTGCAAGAGCGATGACCAAGGGCTTGTCGATTTGGACGATTTGCAGTCCAAACTGTCCGACAAGACGGCTGTGTTCATGATTACCAACCCGAACACGCTGGGGCTGTTCGACCCGAACATTTCCAAAATCGCGAAGATGGTTCACGACGCCGGCGCGCTGGTTTACGTTGACGGCGCCAACATGAACGCGATTATGGGCGTCGCCCGACCCGGCGATTTCGGCGCGGACATGATGCACTTCAACACGCACAAAACGTTTGCCGCCCCGCACGGCGGAGGAGGTCCCGGAGCCGGTCCGATTGCCGTTGCCGATTTCCTCAAAGATTATCTTCCCCATCCCCGCGTAATTCAAACCGACAACGGATACAAGCTCGATTTCGGAAACGAACACAGCATCGGGAAAGTCCGTATGTTCTTCGGATCCGTTGGCGTTTTGGTTCGCATGTACGGCTACATTCGCGTTTTGGGAGCGGATGGAATTCGTCAAACGGCTCAGCGCGCCGTTCTGGCTGCCAACTATTTGGCGGCGAGGGTCAAAGATTTCCTGCCCATTCCTCACCCGGAACATCCGATGCACGAATTCGTTGCCTCGGCTGCGGTTCTCAAAAAGGAAAAGGGAATCAGCGCGATGGAAATTGCCAAAGGGTTGCTGGATTTTGGCATTCACGCCCCGACGATGTACTTCCCCATGATCGTTCATGAAGCTCTCATGTTCGAACCGACGGAAACGGAACCGTTGGCGATGCTGGACTATACCGTCGAATGTCTGAAACAGATTGTCGAGATGGATTCTGAGTATCTGCACAACGCTCCGCACACGACGGCAATCAGCCGCCCGGACGAAGTTACCGCCGCCAGAAAGCCGATTCTTAAAAGCGAGTGATAATTAAATCTGAAAGGAAGCTGGGAGAGGCTGGGAACAGGTTGGGATTTTTCCCGGCAGTTCCCAGAATCTTCCCAGCAAATTCTCAGAAAACTCCCACCTGTTACCTTGTAAATTATGGTCAATAACGCCAATATCGGATTTGAAAAAGAAATATGGGATGCCGCGTGCGTTTTATGGGGGCATATTCCCGCGGCAGAATACCGAAAAATTATCGTAGGACTTATTTTCCTTCGGTACATTTCCAGCGCTTTTGAAAACCGTTATAACGAACTTGTCGAGGAAGGGGACGGTTTTGAGAACGAACCCGACGCATACCTCGCGGAGAACGTCTTTTTCGTTCCGAAAAAAGCGCGATGGAGGGAAATTTCCGCCGCAGCTCACACGCCCGAAATCGGAACGGTTATCGACGATGCGATGAGAGCCATTGAGAAGGAAAACAAGTC
The DNA here is from genome assembly GCA_045546875.1 of Thermoguttaceae bacterium. Classification (GTDB taxonomy): domain Bacteria; phylum Planctomycetota; class Planctomycetia; order Pirellulales; family Thermoguttaceae; genus RUG11551. The sequence goes on from JAZQDP010000194.1 coordinate 25,061, forward strand.
GTTGAAAAACGTTTTGCCTAAAAATTACGCCAGCCCAGACTTGGACAAGCGCGTATTGGGCGAGGTGGTCGATTTGTTTACCAATATGGATATGTCCGATACAGAGGGCAGCAAAGATTTGCTCGGTCGCACGTATGAATACTGTATCGCTCAGTTTGCCGCGTACGAAGGCGTTAAAGGCGGCGAATTCTATACGCCGTCAAGCATCGTTAAAACAATCGTTTCTATCCTTAATCCGTTTGACAACTGCCGGGTTTACGATCCCTGCTGCGGGTCAGGCGGAATGTTCGTTCAAAGCGCCAAATTCATTCAGGCGCACAGCGGAAACAGAGGCGCTATCTCTGTCTATGGTCAGGAATCCAACGCTGACACATGGAAAATGGCAAAGATGAACATGGCTATCCGCGGGATTGACGCCGACCTCGGACAGTATCACGCCGACACGTTTTTCAACGATCTGCACAAAACGCTCAAGGCGGATTTTATCATGGCAAACCCGCCCTTTAACCTGTCCAACTGGGGTCAGGACAAGCTCAGAGAAGACGTTCGCTGGAAATTCGGAGTTCCGCCAGCAGGAAACGCCAACTATGCCTGGATACAACACATGATACATCACCTCGCCCCGAAGGGTAAAATCGGGCTGGTTCTTGCCAACGGGGCTTTGTCAACGCAGACCAGCGGCGAAGGCGAAATTCGAAAGAATATTATTGAAGCTGACCTTGTAGAAGGAATTGTCGCCATGCCGACTCAGCTGTTTTACAGCGTTACGATCCCTGTTACGCTCTGGTTTATCAGCAAGGACAAAAAACAGAAAGGAAAAACTCTGTTTATTGACGCCCGAAAAATGGGGTATATGGTTGACCGTAAACACCGCGATTTTACCGACGAGGACATTGAGAAACTTGCCGATACATTCCACAAGTTCCAGAACGGCAAATTAAAAGAAGTCAAAGGGTTTTCCGCCGTTGCCGATATTAAGGCGATTGCTGCTCAAGATTATATTCTCACGCCCGGACGTTACGTTGGAATTGAAGAACAGGAGGACGACGGGGAGCCGTTCGAGGAAAAGATGACGCGGCTGACGTCAGAGCTTTCGGAGATGTTCAAACAATCTCGCAAACTGGAAAAGGAAATTCGAGAGAAGCTAAAGGGGATTGGGTACGAGGTTTGAGCCGCTGGGAGTAGCTCTGGGAAAACTCCCAGCGATTCCCAGCAAACTCCCAGCAGTTCACAGCAAATTCCCAGCAGTTCACAGCAAATTCCCAGCAAATAACAAGGAGCGCTCATGACTGAACCGATTGTTTTTCAGCAAAAAGATTACAGGAAACTTTACTCGTATCAGAGGGCAGAGATGGTTTATGATACGACCTTCCGTTTTTGTGAACGCTTTTTGGAAAAGGGGGATCGAACGAAGGATCAGATGATCCAAGCTGCCCGGAGCGGAAAGCAGAATATCGTGGAAGGAACCGCTGCCGGAACGACGAGTAAGGAAACGGAACTCAAACTGATGAATGTTGCACGGGCAAGTATGGAGGAATTGCTGACAGATTATCAGGATTTCCTTCGCACTCGCGGTTTGGCGCTGTGGGATAAGAACTCCCCGCAAGCGGAATATGTAAGGAACTTGAGCAAAACGCCGGGTTACTCGTATGAGAATATTCGGGAATTCGTTGAGACGCGCAACGCGGAAACGGTGGCGAATATCGCGATATGCCTGATTTATCAAACGAACTACTTGATGGAACGGCATATTAAATTCCTTGAGGAAGATTTTCTGAAACATGGCGGTTTTCGGGAGAGAATGTACCAAGCAAGAAAAGACGCGAAGAAAAACCAATAGCTGGGAGTAGCTGGGAAAGGCTGGGAGTGACTGGGAGTAGCTGGGAGAGGCTGGGAAAATTCCCAGCAGTTCCCAGAAAATTCCCAGAAATCTCCCAGAAATCTCCCATCGCCAATCAAAGGAGAATTTATGCCAAAAGAAGTTGATCCCAAAGACACGACCAGGAAGGATGCATATAATTTCTGGCTGCACGCTCCCAATCCGATGGTTACGTTCTTTAAGACCTTCGATGTAACAAATCTGATTAAGGTCAGCAAAAGGGGGGGGATGAAGTTCAATATGCTTCTGGACTACTGCATCGGAAAAGCCGCAGTTGGGATTAAAGAGTTCTATCTTCTCCCCGTTGGGGACAAGCTGATACAATACGACCGTCTTGCCGTTTGTACGATTGTTAAAAACCGGGCGGGTTGAACCGCGCCCGTTCATGAATCCGGCTCTTGCCAACGCCAAAAAATACGTTATTGCGGCTTGGAAGAAGAGTCTGAGGTAGAATCAGTGGACGCTTGTTGCTGAAGATACTCATATTCTTTTTCAACATCCTGTAGCGTATAATTAGTTCCGCAACGTTCAATAACATTTTGAACAGCAGTAGAAATGAGTTTTTTACGTTTTGCTTCTTCTTCTGGCGTTTCTTTTAGGGTGTAATGAAACCACGTCCAAAGAATAATAATTTCGATAAACCATAAAGAAAAATAAAGCGGATAATCGCCATCATGGTACCATGACCCCGGATCCGAAGAAACAGTCTCCCATATTCCCAAAAAGTATAATAAATACATTATCACAATAAGAGTGTGAAAAATGAATGCAATGAATGCCAAAAACGCAACGCAATTAAACCATGCAGATGTTTTGGGTTCGTCAGTAGGTATAATCATAATATTTCTCCTTGTTAATAACCAAGTTTTCAAATATATTATAACATAAAAAATAAAAAAAGAATATATTATGTCTGGTGAAGCGATAAAATTAGGCGAAGCATTTGTTAAAACCGATACAAACGCTACCGAGTTAAATCAAACTTTAGATGGCGCTACAGATAAAATCAAAGATTTTGGCGAGCAGGCAATGAATGTCGCTAACGCCATCGCAGTTGGTTGGGGCGCTTGTCAAGCGGCAGTTATCGGCGTAACAAAACACTTCGCTGCCGTAGGCGATCAGCTTGATAAAATGGCTGCTCGTACAGGAATTAGTTCTCAAACTCTTTCACAATGGTCGTATGTGGCAGGACAGTGCGGTTCATCTATTGAGAATATCGACGCCGCTATAACCAAATTATCAAAAAACACAGTCAATGGCAGCGACAAATTTTCTCAGTTAGGTTTGTCCGTTAAAATCTGGAGATTTGACAAAGTTTTTTATTTTTCGTATCATTTTGTCTGTGAGTTTCGCCCGCGGCTGGAAATATTGAATCGCTAATGCGATTCTAACAGACGCTTTAGGCGTATGATATTAAAACTTATCTCCATAATTTGAGTAACCGATTTTTATTGAAATTGCAATGGAACATATTGACAAATGATTGATTAAGTATTATAATATAATTATAAATCAATAGGAGACGATATTATGGCAAATTTACAAATCAGACTCAACGACGAACTTAAAGCGCAGGCGGACAACCTTTTTGCTAGTCTGGGGTTCGATACTTCTACAGCGGTACGAATATTCTTGACTGCCGCAGTAGAGAATAACGGATTGCCCTTTGAGGTTCGCCACAAGACCATTCCTGATAATATCAGACAGGCGGTTGACGACAGCAGGAACAGAGTTAATCTCAACGGTCCGTACAACACGGCCGAGGAAGCTGTTGCCGCAATGCTGGGGGATTGAGCTTTGTATAAGATTGAATTCACTAACGAAATGAAGCGCAATGTCAAACTGATGCGGAAACGCGGAAAAGACATGACAAAACTAACAGACGTACTCAATATGCTCGCGTCTGGAAATCCGCTGCCGCCTAAATTCAACGATCATCAGTTGACAGGCAGCCTCAAGGATTTTAGAGAGTGTCATATTGAACCCGATTGGCTGTTGCTGTATCAGTTTCACGATGACGAGCTGATACTGGTTGCAACCGCTACTGGTTCTCATTCCGACTTGTTTTGGATGTGACATTCTGTGAAGTCTGTGTTTTCAGCGTCTTCCCAGCGCCAATCAAAGGAGATTTTATGCCAAAAGAAGTTGATCCCAAGGACACAACCAGAGAGGGAGCGTACGCGCTCTGGCTGCACGCTCCCAATCCGATGGTTACGTTCTTTAAGACTTTCGATGTAACAAATCTGATTAACGTCAGCAAAAGAAGACGCATGAAGTTCAACATGCTTCTGGACTACTGCATCGGAAAAGCCGCAGTGGGGATTAAAGAATTCTATCTTCTCCCCGTTGGGGACAAGCTGATACAATACGACCGTCTCGCCGTAAATGCAATTGTTAAAAACCGGGACGGCGAAGTCAGTTCCTGCGACGTTCCGTTTTCAGATAATCTGGAAACGTTTAATGAGCGGTATTTAGAGTTTACGGCGCAAGCGGCTCAGCCGGGGCAAGACGTTGACCTGTCAAACGACTGCATGGTTATTGGCACGTCTGCTATTATCGATACCGAGATCGACGGCGCGGTCGGCATGAACAGCGGGATTTTCAATAACCCGTTTCTCATTTGGGGACGATATAAAAAGAAATGGTTCAGATATTATCTGACCATTTCTTTTCAGTTTCATCACACACAGATGGACGGTTCTCATGCCGGGAAGTTTCTGGCGAATTTACAGGCAGAAATTAACGCTTTAAGAGTACAATAAATATCGTGTTGCGAGAATAGATAAAATTGGTGTGCCGGGAAAGTTAGTTCCCGGGGAGTTTGCCGATTGCACACGGAGTAGCCCGGTTGGAGGCTGTTCTCAGCCGCCGTAGATTATTTAAGCCGCAAAGAACGCATAGTTTTTAAAACTTTGCGAACTTCGCGTGAGATTTTATAAACGTTCGCCTTCGGCGAATGCGTAATTCCGCTCCCGCTGGTCGCTGCATTACCGCCTTCCATTACTTTTGGGCGCACCCAAAATTTGAACGCACCCCTCAAAAACTCTCTTTCCCCCTCCCCCTTGTACAATTGTTAATCGATATTATAATACTGATTAAATAACGCGCTTGGAGGGAAACGAGTGTTTCCCGGGCGAATAATCGCAAAAAAGATTTTTTGTAATTCCTATTATATTAAAGGAGAGAATACAGTGGCGATTCGCGTTGGTATTAATGGTTTTGGTCGTATCGGCCGTTTGGTTTTCCGTTGCATGGCTGCCAAGCCCGAAGTTTTTGACGTCGTTGCAATCAACGACTTGACCAGCAATGATATGCTGGCGACGCTGCTGAAATATGACAGCGTTCACGGTCGTTTCAATGGCACAGTCGAAGCTAACGCTGAAGGCTTGATTGTCAATGGCAAGTTGATTAAGGTTTTCGAAGAACGCGATCCGGGCAATCTTCCCTGGGGCGACCTGAATGTTGACGTTGTTCTGGAATCCACCGGTCTGTTCACGAAACGCGCTGCTGACGGCAAACCCGGCTTCGACAGCCACAAAGGCTGCAAGAAAGTCGTTATTTCCGCTCCGGCTACCGACCCCGACTTCACTTGCGTTTTAGGCGTTAACGACGATCAGCTCACCTCTGAAATGAAGTACGTCTCCAATGCTTCCTGCACAACCAACTGCTTGGCTCCGTTTGCCAAGGTTATCAATGACAACTTCGGCATCGTTCGTGGTTTGATGACGACAGTTCACTCCTACACCAACGACCAGCGCGTCTTGGACCTTCCTCACAAGGATCCCTACCGCGCTCGCGCCGCTGCCATGAACATGATCCCGACCTCCACTGGCGCCGCCAAAGCTGTCGGTCTGGTCATTCCGGAACTCCAGGGCAAACTAACCGGTATTTCCATCCGCGTTCCCACCCCGACCGGTTCCATTGTTGACCTCGTTGTCGAAACCGCCAAGCCGGTAACCAAGGAAGCCGTCAACGCCGCTATGAAGGCTGCTGCCGAAGGTTCCATGAAAGGCATTCTCGATTACACCGAAGATCCAATCGTTCTGCAGGACATCGTTGACGATCCCCACTCCAGCATTTTCGCCGGTCCGTGGACGATGGTCATGGGCGACACCATGCTCAAGTGCCTGTCCTGGTACGACAACGAATGGGGCTACAGCAATCGCGCTGCCGACCTGATCGAAAAGCTCGCCAACCTCTAAGTTAATTAGCAATTAGCAATTAGCAATTAGCAATTAGCAATTACGCAAGCGCAGCTCGAAGATAATTCTGCGTTCAGGATTATGAATTACATGAAAAAAGGATAATCGATTTTTCCGTTGTCCTTTTTTATTGCTTTATTTTTAAGATTTATTCGGCTCTTCCGGTAAGTTAGCGCCTGATATTAGTTGCGGCGAGTTGCGAGAGTGGTAAGTCGCAAAACGCCTTAAAATCCATTCTGCTAAGCGTTCTTACTACTGCCTACTGCCTACTGCCTACTGCCTCATTTTTCAGAAAATTTCAAGCAGAAAAAGTAGCCCTTACTTTTCTTTGCCATCAGAATTTTCGTTCTCCGTTGGCGGGGTAAAGACAAATTCTTCGACAGGGATTTTTCTCGGCTTGGGCGGCAGAGACGCTTTGATTCTCAATTCAATGAGAATATAAAAAATAATAGAAGCAATTATCGTTATTACCGCGATTATCCATCCCGACGGCTCGCCTTGACCTTGAGCGGACTGGATCGGTTCCTGCCAGGTAAACCCTTTCGCCATAATGAGCGGGGCGGTCATGACGTCTTTTTGTGAAGGGTACGCCCAGCGTTTGAAGAAAAAGCCGGTGCAGTCGATGCGCTGCGGCTCGATGTTTTCTCCGGTTGGAAATCCCGGCGGAATGCTCAGAGCGTTGATAATAATCGGTTCCGATGGCGAACTGTCTGGCGACAGGGCGATTTGATAAATGTACTCTATATCGACGTCTTTACTGTTCTGTTTAATGGGAATGCACTGTCGGGCATTGCCTTTGACGTTGACGATGACGCCGCGAAACGTTTTCGGATCCGATTTGAGCTGAACGTATGGGACGTGTCCAAAAGAATACTTGTTTAACTGCGATTGCGGCACGTCTTTCAAAATAGCGACGATGTTTTGCCACGCTTTTAAATCGCCTGCAACCCAGTAGCTGTTATCTAAAACCGTTTTAAGCGCGTCTGCATCCAAACCGGGATAATACACCCGTTGTTCAAGCGGTTTGACGTTTGGAGCGTTTTCGGAAATCGTGTTTTGAGTAAGCCACGACCAGCGTTCCGGATGCATCAGTTCGGTAGTGAAAATAACAATCGCTCCGATAATCAAAACGACAATCAGAACTCGCGCGTTAATAACTTTGCTTATCATAAACAGGGCTTTGCTAGTTGAAATGTGGATTAAATAATGCGGAACAAGGAACGGCTTTGATTCGACAGTTCCCGTTCCATTGTCTCCCTATTAGACGAACTATTGGCAGAAAAACAAGATTATTTTTAAGATTTCGTATCGAAAACACAAGAAAAAATTAAAATTTTTAAGAAAATGGGTAAAATTTCTTGCTAGACGTCTTGTCATTCGAAAAAAACTGTTTAAATTTAAAGGAAGAGAATTTTTGCTACGATGGTAGAATCTTATTCGTCTTTTATTTAGACGGAGGTTTCTTATCGTTGCAACGCAATAAAGGAAAGCATTTAATCAGGTATTTAATTAAATACATACTTACACGAGGTTTTATCCATGAATTGTTCTTGTCGAACTTTTTTCAGAAATTCAAGCGCTGCTTTAATTGTAACGTTATTTGTTACGTTAAACATCTTTGGAATTCCAACACAAGCGGCAGTTCCGCAGCCGAACGCAGAAAAGTTTGTTAACGCTCTGGTCGAAGATGATAACGGCGTTTCTTACCCAGACATTGCTCTTTACTACATGGAACAGATTTACAAAGACGGAACGATTCCGCCCGAGTACAAGAGCATTTACGACATGGAAATGGGTCGTTTGCACATGCTCAATTCCGCCTTGCGTTCTTCTCAAGACGACCAGCTTAAAGAAATTGACTTGGCTCACGAGAGTTTTGCCAAGTTTATTAAAGAAAACCCCAAACACGAACGCATTCGCGAATGTTCTCGCAAGTATGCCGAGTTAATGGTGGCTCGCGGCACAATTTATCGTGATTTGTCTGTTAAATCGACCAACAAAAAGCAGGAACAGCGCGACCAGTGGATGAAAATCGCTCGCGAATCGTTTGAATCCGCTCAAAAAGAATTTTTGGCAAATAAAAATCGCGCTCATGACGTTCTTAAAAAAATGAAAGCCGATAAAAAGGAAGAAGGCGAGGAATTTGACGATGCCGTTAAAGATTACCTTCAGGCGTGGTTAGCTGTTGCGAGCGTTTATTATGAATTGGCTCAAACGTATCCGGACAGCGCTAAAGAGCACAAAGACTTTTTAGATAAATCCAGAAAAGAATACAACGCAATCTTTGAAAAATATGGCGCCATTGAACCGCCGTGGATTGCCGGCTTGTACGCCCGCGTTCGCGAAGGACGAATCTTGATGGATCTGGGTATTTTTGAAGACCCGGATAAAGTTACTAAAGGCGCGTTGAGCATTTTCGACGAAACGCTTACTCTGGATAATAACGCCGCCAATCAGGGGTTGCGCGAAGAAGCGTTGCTGTATTATATGCAGTCTGCAATTAAATACAAAAACGACAAAGACCCAACCAAGAAAGAAAAAATGCTCGATCAGAGTTTGCAGCGTTTTTCAGAATGGTACGAAAAAGACTACACTGCCAGCCGTCTAAGTCAAGTAACGGCGCAACAGCTTTTGTTAGCCGGTTGCGACGTCGCGGCAACAAAAATCAGCGCCCTGTCAGACGAACAAAAGAAAGTTCGTCAAAACGTGGCTTTGGCAAAAAATTCGCTTGATATTCTTAACGCGCTTCTTAAAACAGATATCAAAGATGAAGCTAAAGCCGTCAAGGCGAAGCTCGGCGTTGTCGGTCCGATTGAAAACGTTCCGCCAGAAAAAATGACTTTTGCGGAACTGTTCAAGGAATTAGGCGCGTGCCGAGAAACGATTGCTGACATTCAAGCTGAATCCAGCTCCGCTACAACGGAAGAACAGAAAGCGGCAGTTCAGAAGAAAATGCTTGACGCGGGCGAAAAGTTCCTCAAGATTTACGAACTGGTCGAATATCGCCGTCCGATCGATATTTCCGGCGCCCAACTGCGTCAGTTGAACTCTAACCGTTATCTGGCGGTTTATATGATGTTCCTGCAGCAGGACTATTATCGCGCCATTATGCTGGCAGACTTTGTTGTGCGAAATTATTCAACCGACCCCATCTCTGAAACGATGGCAGACCTGGAAATGAAGATTTTGCGCTCTTTGTTTACGACTCTCGCTCAAAAAATGCGTCGAGACGGTAAATCCGACGAAGAGATGCAAGCGGCTCTCCGGTTTGAACTTTCCAAGATGGCAAGGCTGGCAAGCATCATTCAAACGCGAACCGCGTCTAAGGGACCGGATATTGCTGACAATGCGTGGGCGTGCTTGTGCGATTCCTGCGTCGATATTGGCGACGTAAAACGAGCGTCCGTTGCGATGAACAGAATTTCCGAGAATTCGGACCGCCGCGCCGATTGTGAGATCCGCACCGGTAACATGCTTTGGAACAACTAC
>JAZQDP010000195.1:0-6481 GCA_045546875.1 Thermoguttaceae bacterium
CGCGGGAGGTTGCTGGCTTCGTCGGTTGGTATGCACACTTCGCGGCGTTAGGAGAAGGGAGCCCGAGCCGGGCTACATCCGCGGGAGGTTGCTGGCTTCGTCGGTTTGGTATGCACGCTTCGCGGCGGGGAGAAGGTAGCCCGAGCCGCGGGAGGTTGCTGGCTTCGTCGGTTGGTATGCACACTTCGCGGCGTTAGGAGAAGGTAGCCCGAGCCGGGCTATATCCGCGGGAGGTTATCCACACTTCGCGGCGGGGGAGATTATGCGAAAAGAAAATCAACATAAGTTCGTATATAAACATCACGGTTTGCCGCATTGGGACTATCCTGACAAACTGCAGTATATAACGTATCGCCTTTGGGACAGTTTGCCAAAAAGTCAGGCGCGGATATTGTCAGAAAAGGCTGCAAAGGTTCCAGAAGAACGCAGACGTGTGTATATGGGTCATTTAATAGAAGAATGGATTCATAACGGCTGCGGCTGCGGGATTCTAACAGCAGACGACGTATTTCCGATTATATTGGAGAATTGGTTTCATAATCATAAAAAGTCGTACGAAATATTGGAATGGGTAATCATGCCCAACCACGTTCATTTGTTAATTAATCAGTATGAGGGGTATGCGTTAAAAGACATTGTCGAGTTCTGGAAAAGCTATACCAGCCACAAGATCATGGAAACAGCGTCTTATAAACAAGCGATTGCCAATAACCCTGTTTTTATCGATTCCGTTTGGTATTCCAACTATTTTGATCGAATGATTCGCGGGTCAAACCATTACGCCAAAACGCGTCAGTATATTTTAAAGAATCCAGTTGGTTTGAAATGGGGTAATACAATCGTTCAATCGCCGGAAGACTGGCTCCTTTCCAGCGCAACAGAACGGTGGAAAGAGCTAATAAACTTTCCGCCAGAAGGGTGAATTGCATCGTTGCGCCAGTCGAAAGAGCGCTCGGATGTCGCCCGGCACGGGCGACGAGAAAACGAGAAAGTAGAGATCGTATGCATGCTTCGCGGCAGAATAAATTCAGCAAGGTAATATTATTATGACAAAAATATCGATTTGTACATCACAGAAAGTCGTCCCGATGATTTACGCCTATACGACGCCGGAAATTAAACGGCATGACGGCTGGGTTAAAATCGGATATACGGAAAACGGCGTTGACAACCGCATTAAACAGCAGACGGGAACCGCTGACGTTATACCAAAACTGGAATGGAGAGGGCAGGCGGTTTTCGACGACGGAACGGGCGATGTGTTTCACGACACAGACTTTCACGGCTATTTGCAAAAGCTGAACGTTGAACGAGAACCCGGGAAGGAATGGTTTCACATCACGCCCAAAGAGGCAAAACGACTCTTTGACGAGTTCCGTTCCAATCGTGGCGTTGTTTCCGAAGGATTTCCGGCTACGCCGTATAAACTTCGTGCGGAGCAGGAAGACGCGGTTGCGCAAACGGTCGCGTATTACAACGCCCACTCCAACAGCGAATTTCTCTGGAACGCCAAGCCCCGGTTCGGAAAGACGCTGGCGGTGTACGATTTCGTTAAACGGATCAAGGCGGAACGGGTCTTGATTGTAACAAACCGTCCGGCGATTGCCAATTCCTGGTACAGCGATTTCGAAAAGTTTCTCGGTACGGATTCCGGGTACTGCTTTGTAAGCGAGACGGACTCTCTGCGCGGAAAAGCGCTGGTTCGAACCCGAAATCAATATCTCGACGAATTGGAAGACGATGAGGATCTCAATTTAATCGAATTTCTCAGCCTGCAGGACTTGAAAGGGTCAATCCATTTCGGCGGAGATTACGACAAGCTCAAACACGTCAAGGAACAGTCTTGGGACGTTCTTGTAATCGACGAAGCGCACGAGGGCGTCGATACGTTCAAAACAGACGTTGCGTTTGACAATATAACGCGCACGTTTACCCTGCACCTTTCCGGCACGCCGTTTAAGGCTCTGAAAAACGAACGCTTTGAACAGGACGCCATTTACAACTGGACGTATAAAGACGAACAGACCGCCCGGCGGAACTGGAATCCGGAGGATGGAACCAACCCGTACGAAACGCTTCCGCAATTGAATATGTTTACTTATCAGATGTCGGAAATCGTTCGCGACGAGATCGAGCAGGGCGTTGAACTCGACGGGGAAACGGTCGAGTACGCCTTCGACCTGAACGAATTCTTCCGGGTCGAAAACGGGCGCTTTGTTTACAACGATTCCGTCAATCGTTTTTTAGACGCGCTGACAACGCAGGAAAAGTTCCCGTTTTCCACCCCAAAGCTGCGGGACGAACTCAAACACACGTTCTGGTATCTCAACCGGGTTGACTCTGCCAAAGCTCTGGCAAAAAAGCTCAAAGACCATCCCGTTTTTGGGGATTACGAAATCGTTCTTGCCGCCGGCGACGGGCAGTTGGACGATGAAGACGAACTGGAAATCAAAAAATCTTACGACCGCGTTGTCAAGGCAATAGCTGAAAATGACAAAACAATTACACTTTCCGTCGGTCAGCTGACAACGGGCGTTACGATTAAAGAGTGGACGGCGGTTTTAATGCTTAACAACCTTGGAAGCCCGTCGCTGTATATGCAGGCGGCATTCAGAGCGCAAAACCCGTGTCTGTTTTCGTCCGGGAAAAACAAGCAGTCCGGGAAAGTTGAGTATTATCGAAAAGAAAACGCCTACGTTTTCGACTTTGACCCGGCGCGAACGCTGAATATTTTTGAGACGTTTGCCAACGACCTGTCGTCCAATCCGAGTAACGACGCCCAAATTCGTAAAGAAAACGTTCGGGAACTGCTCAACTTCTTCCCGGTAATCGGGGAAGACGAAAACGGCGAAATGGTCGAACTGGACGCGGAAAAGACGATGAGCATTCCCCGCGTTATCCGGTCGAAAGAAGTGGTTCGCCGCGGGTTTATGAGCGATTTCCTGTTCCAGAACATTCACCATATTTTTGGCGCGCCGGCAATAGTCAAGGGGATTCTCGACCAAATTACCCCATGTCAGGAACCCAAAAATCGGGATAATTCCATTAGTATTTCTCAAGAAACGGCAGCGGAGCTTTCTCTGGACGAAGACGGGAACGTCTCTTTGGAAGACAATTTTGTTATCGGTCGTTCCAATGAACTTTTCGGCGATAAAGTCTATTCTGAAGACGCTGTAACCAATATGATGGACGTCATTTCAAGCGAAGCGCCCTCGGATGACGTTCCAGAAAAACGACAGCTTTCTCAACTCGGTCAAAAAGCGAAAGACGCTTATAAGGAAAACGTTATTAAGCCGTTAATCCAAAAAGCCAAGGAAGAGTACGGCGAAAAAATGACCCGCTCTACGGAAAATGAGCTAACGCGAATATTAGAAAACAAAGCCAATGTTAAAATTGAAAAAAACATTGCTGCAATTAAGGCTGACGATTCTATTCAGACGACCGAAGACCGAATGAATTCATTTCTTGAATCGGTTCAGCAGTCGGCTCAACAGCTTCTCGAAGACGCGAAAACGACAATCACTCAAAAGGTCGAAACGAGCGTTCGCAAGCAGGAAAAAGAGGGAATTGAATCTGAGGTGCGCGATCATCTGCGCGGGTTTACCCGAACAATACCGTCGTTCCTGATGGCGTACGGGTCTGACGAGGTAACGCTGGCAACGTTCGACCAGATTATTCCCGCCGACGTCTTTAAGGAAGTAACCAGTATAACGCTCGATCAGTTTCGGTTCCTTCGCGACGGCGGAGAATATACGGATGAAAACGGCGAATCGCAAACCTTTGAAGGGCGTCTGTTTGACGAAGTCGTGTTTAACGATTCCGTTAAAGAGTTTATGCGTCTGAAAGCTGAACTGGCAAACTACTTTGAAGAAGACGTCGAAGGCGATATTTTCGACTATATCCCGCCGCAAAAGACCAACCAGATTTTCACACCCAAAAACGTTGTAATAAAAATGGTCGATTATCTGGAAGAGGAAAATCCCGGCTGCTTCGACGATCCGGACAAGACGTTTATCGACCTGTATATGAAGTCAGGGCTGTATATCGCCCAAATTGTCAAGCGGCTCTATCAAAGCAAAAAGATGAAGCGGCTTTTCCCGGACGGTCAGAAACGGCTTGACCATATTTTTGAAAAGCAGGTTTTTGGGCTGGCTCCGACGGAAATCATCTATCGCATCGCGACAAACTATATTCTCGGTTTCGACCAGAAGGAAAGGAAACACAATTTCCGCTGTTACGACGCTTTACCCGCGGCAAAAGCCGGGACGCTGGAAGAAGAATTGGACGCCGTGTTCGGGAAGTAACCCCCTGGCGCCGCGACCCGTTGCCAGCGGTTTACTTTCTCAGCCCAAGGGCTTCGAGGCAGGATTGGGTTGCCGGCTGGTCGCAGTAAACGTTTTGGTATGTCGCCCCGTATCGATGGCACCATTTTTGGATTCGCTGCGTGTTTTCGTTGAATTTTTTCTGGAAGTATTTCAGCTGGGATTCCGTAATCGTCAGATTCCAGCTTCTTCCCGTTTCAGCGTCAACAACGGTAATGTCTCCAAACAGCCCCACGCCCCGTTCAAAATCTGAATAAAGACGCAGCGCTCGGGGCGAGTATCCCGCTTCGCGTAAAACGGACAGCCCTTGCGGGAACGATTCGTCGTACATGTCCGTTAAGATCAAAACCGCGCCTTTATGGGAATCAAACTGAATGAGTTTTTGAACAGCGGTCTGAAACGACGTCGCCTTTTTGGATTCCGTCTGCGTGGCGTCCCGGAAAAACTTGAGCGCAATGCCGATATCGCTTTCCGCGCCAATCGGTCTGGGAGCGATTTGAAGCTGGTCGTCGTACGTATAGACGTTTACCTGATTGTTTCTTCGCACCGCAACAAAGGTTAAAATTGCCGCCAGGCGAATGGCGGTGTCCAGTTTAGACGTTGAAGCTCGCGGAGGAACCAGGCGCATGCTTTCGGACTTGTCAACAATAATATGACAAAACTGTCGCGCGGCAGATTTGAATTCTTTGACCAGCAGTTCGTCCATTCGAGCGCAATACCCCCAATCGACCGAATGAAGATCGTCCCCGGGGGAATAATCTCGATAGCCGGTAATTTCTGTACCTCCAACAAGGTTGTTGTGCGGCGGTTGGTAGAGGATGTCTCCGCTTTTATCTTGTGAAGGCGCGCAAGAGGCGTAAACCGATTCGACAATCGTCGCGCATAAGCGCATTTGACGTTCAAAACGTTCGTCAAAAAGCGGAATTCTGGAAAGGGCGTCTTTCATGGATATTGAGGGGCGTTGCGGAGAACGCAAATAATTAGACGGTTGAGGAATATACTTTTTCTGTTTGAAATTTCCCGAAAACGAGCTATTAGCTCCTAGCTCCTAGACGCTAGCTTGGTTATTCCTGTTTCTTGCGATAATGCACGAATCAGGTTTATCAAGCTAATAGCTAGTAGCTAGTGGCTTAATTCGGGAAAACACAAGTGGTATCAGTTTAGCTATATTGTACTCACGGTTTTCTTTTCGTCAAGATATAAATTCTCGGAATCGGGAAATAATTTTTGGCGAACCAAATTGTCAGAACGTGCGTATTAAACAAAAAAATGATTTATTTCGATTGTCGCGCCAGAGGGTCGCGATCCAATAAATCAGAGATTTTCAAATTAAGGAGATGCACTATATTATGAAACAATTTCTTGGACTAAGCGCCATGATGGCGTTACTGATTAGCGGACCCGTATTCTCAGAAGAATCCGCCTCTATTTTAGAACCCAGCGCCCAACAAGCCGTTCAATCTGCAATCGAAGACGGAACTCAAGACGCTACGCCTCAAACTGTAACCACTCCTGCAGAAATCGTTGAAGAGGCTCTGCCAGAAGACGGCTCTGAAGAAGTTGTCGAACAGGTTGCAACGCCAGCGCCTGTAACTACAACGCCTGCCCCTGCTAACGCCCGGTTCATTTGGGGACTGGTTGCAACGCCAGCTCCGCCAATGGTTTTGGCTCAAGTCAATCTTCCGCAAGGTTCCGGTTTGATTGTCCAGCAAATTAAACCAGAAGGTCCCGCCGCAAAAGCGGGCGTTGAGGCATACGACATTATTCTCTCCGTTGACGGCGTTGCCGTTTCCAGCCTGGACGTTCTTACCTCTGAAATTCAAAAAGCCGCTGGCAAACCGCAGAAATTAACTGTTTTACGCCGCGGAAAAGAGATGGTTCTCACCATTACCGCAGAACCCGCTCCGGCTGTTCAGCCATTTGGCGCCCCGTTTGGAGTTCATCCCGGTCCGCAGCTGTTCATTGATCCGATGAACCCAGCTGACGATCTTGATGAAGACGACTGCGCTCCCGCTTTCCCAGGATTCCAACAGTTCATTGAACGCCAGCGACGTCAAATGGAATCAATGCGTCAGCGCATGGAAGCCATGGAAAACGCCATGCGACAAGGCATGCCCGGTTTTGTTCCCTTTGCCCCCGGCGCCGCTCCCGCCCCAGCC
>JAZQDP010000196.1:0-4137 GCA_045546875.1 Thermoguttaceae bacterium
TTCTATAACCGGCGGGCGGCGAGGCGCCGCTCCCAGTCCGCGCTACCGCGCGAGTCGTATTGTATCCCCTCTCGATGGTCGCTTGAATACTCCTGGCAGGGACTGACTCGATTTGGTAGGCGGGGGAGGCTTCGCCGCCCGTTGACTAAAGTCGACGGTTATAGAAATGGCGTCCATTCTGGACGCGATCCTATATTCATCTTTCCTATTTTTGCAACCCATAATTTATCGCACCCCGTTCTCGCCAAAAGCAGCCCCGTCCCCTTGCCTTGACCTCGTTTTGCGCTATAATCAAAGTATACATTCAATAGCTTGCAGCGTAAACGATTGTTATTACGTGAATTTTTAACCGTCAGATTTGTTAGAGAGCCAAAAGAATAATGATAGACCGCAATGAATTGACTCGAATTCTCCTTGCCGCCGGCGCGACTGACGTTGTCATGGTCGGCGGCTGCGTTCGGGATATGCTCCTGGGAATCGAGTCGAAAGACGTCGATATGGAAGTCTATGGTCTGTCGTACGCTCAAATGGCGAAGGCGCTCGAAGGACGGTTCCCTATAAATCAGGTGGGACAGTCCTTCAGCGTGTTAAAAGTCGGGAATGAAATCGACCTCGCTCTGCCCCGGCGGGACTCTAAAATCGGCGACGGGCACAAGGGGTTTGAAGTTCAGCCCGATTCTTCCATGACGTTTGCCGAGGCGGCAGCGCGGCGCGACCTGACCATCAACGCTATCGGCATGCGGGCGGACGGAACTCTGGTTGACCCGTACGACGGCGCCGGCGACTTGAAACGCGGCATTCTTCGCGCCCCGTCAGACGCATTTTGCGAAGACCCGCTGCGGGTTCTGCGCGCCATGCAGTTCGCCGCCCGGTTCGGGTTTACGATGGAAGCGCATACCGTCGAGCTGTGCAAACGCGTCCTGCCGGAATTCAAAACGCTGTCTGCGGAACGCGTTTACGGAGAATGGCTCAAATGGGCGACCAAAGGCAAGCGCCCGGAAATGGGGCTTGATCTGTTGGTTCAAACGGACTGGATTACCTGCTTCCCGGAACTCAACGCTCTGCGAGGCGTTAAACAGCATCCGGTCTTTCATCCCGAAGGCGATGCGTTCGAGCATACCCGGCTTGTTTGCCAGCAAGCCGCTAAAATCGCCCAGCAGGACGACCTCAGCCACGACGACCGGGCTATTCTCCTGTTTGCCGCGTTATGTCACGATTTCGGCAAGCCGATTGTTCATTCTCAGCGGGACTGCCCCCACGGGATCGCCTTTGGTCACGCCGAGGCGGGTGAACCGGCAATTGTCAGTTTTTTGATGAACATGAAACCGCCGCTGTGGCTGGTCGATAACGTCGTTCCGATTTGCAAAGCGCACATGTACGCACTCAGAGCGACCCCGCCGAGCGCCCCGTCAGACGCTAACGTTCGCCGACTGTCGGAATACGTCATGCCGTCCAATATTATCATGTGGAGCCGACTGGTCAAGGCGGACATTTTGGGGCGAGCTGTCAGCGACTGTTCCAAACTGATTAACGATATTGACATTTGGGTCAACCGCGCCAAAGCCCTCAACGTAGAACTCCGTCAGCCGGATCCACTCTTGCAGGGGCGGGATTTAATCACCATGGGGATTAAACCGGGACCGGAAATGGGAAAAATCCTCAAAGCGGCGTGGAACGCTCAGCTGGACGGCGAGTTCCTCGATCACGACGGCGCGGTGGCGTGGTACAAGAAATATTCGGTACAGTAGATTCATCGAACTAAAATAGGTTTATTTCGGGTCTATGGTTGGTTCCACACGGAAAACACGGATGAGACGGATTCACACCGATTGATTAACTTTTGTCCTTGTTTAACTTTTACCCTGAAGTTATTATTATTCAAAGGCTAATTAAAAGTTTATAATAATAGTAATAATAAAAATAAGGAATTTATAATAACTAATCGGCGAAAATCCGTTTAATCCGTAAAATCCGTGTACGGACTGACCCGCTCAAAAACTGTTAGGTACGCACTTACCGGATGAACCATAATTTAGAATAATTTCCAAAAAAATTTTAAGATTCCTATTGACATTAATATAATAATGATTAATATATCTTATATTGGAGGTAAGCCATGTTAGCACATTTTGATTTTCCAAAGACGCTTCAAGCTAGTGCGTATTTGCTAAAAAAGGCAAATGCTCCGATGAAGTATTTAAAGCTTCTCAAATTGCTGTATCTAGCTGATCGTGAAATGTTGCTTAATCACGGTTTAGTTATAACCTGTGATAATTATTGTGCAATGAAACATGGTCCTGTACCTAGTCATACTTATGACATAATTATGGGTAGAGATCCAGTTAATTGCCCCGAGTGGAATCATTTTATTCAACCTACAGGTAATAAGTGTGTAGAACTTATTATAGATCCTGGGATTGAAGAACTGTCGGAAGCTGATACTGATTATCTTGATGACGTCTTTAATAGATACGGCTCCTGGAATGTGTGGCAGGTCAGAGACTTTACACATACTCTTCCAGAATGGATAAATAGACCGGAAGAAAAAAATACATCATCTGTCCCGTTTACACCGATTGATATTTTGAGAGAGAACGGTTGCGAGGACGTTATTCCAGTATATCAGGAGCATATTGATATTGCAAGAGAGCTTGACTTGCTTTTTGGTTAAATGTGGAAAGCCGGGGTCACATTTGAAGGAAACGTTATTAAGGCGGCAAATAGACATTTGCATATAGTCTTATCTGATCCGTATATTTCTGAAAAGGGTGAAAGCGTCGTCTTGGTCTATATGTCCTCTTATAAGGGAACATGTAGGACAGAGGAAGATTCTTGTATTCTTAATGTTGGCGATCATCCCTATATTAAGAATCGTTCCTACTTAGCGTATAGCGAGTGTAGAGAAGTACCTGTAGCTGTATTAGATAACGAATTACAGCAACGAACTATCAAACTAGAAGAATCTTTATCTAGAGAAATATTAGTTAAAGCCCTTGAGGGTATGCAGAAGTCAAAATATGTAACTCGAAAACTTAAAAGTAAAACAAGTAAGTTACTGTTTGATTTAACGGAGTAATTTCGTTGTTAAAACACCTTTTGAGTGGGCAAAAAGCCTGCTTTTTAGTCCACAGCATTCTCTCGCAACTCGCTCCGTGGGTTAAACCCCACGGCTATTAATATTAAACCGCTACGCGGTTTTAGATGAACGCTGTCGCGTCCGTTTTATAATCACGCAACTTTATGAAACTCCACCTCACAATCCTGCCGATGCATAAAACGGTCAACGTTCCTGCGGGGACGCTGGTTTCGGACGCATTGCGTCTGGCTGGGGCTGCTCTGGACATGCCCTGCGGCGGTCAGGGAACGTGCGGCAAATGCCGGGTGAAGCTCAACGGAGCTTGCGTCCTGGCGTGTCAGACGAAGCTGCAATCCGATTCAGTTGTCGAGGTTTCCTGTCAGTCAGAATCGGATTTTGCCTTGCAGACAAAGGCATGTTCTTCCGACTGCTTGGGCGTTGCCGTTGACATCGGCACAACGACCGTCGAGACGCGTCTGATTGAAATTGAGTCCGGCGCCGTTCTGGCGACGCTGTCGGAACTAAACGCTCAACAGTCTTTCGGCGCGGACGTCATTTCCAGAATTCATTTTGAACAGACGCACAGCAAAACCGGTCGGGAAGAACTGACCGGCGCGATTGTCCGTCAGGTTCAAAATCTCATCGACCAGTACTGCGGGCGGCTGTCGATTAACCCGGAACGAATCAGGCGCGTTTCCGTTACCGGCAACACCGCCATGCTGACCTGGTTTGTCGGACAGTCCGGGCTGTCGTTGGGATCGGTTCCATTTCAGCCTGCGATTCCTGTAACAGGTCAAGTTCTTCCCGCCGAAAATCTCGGTTTGAATCTGCCCGGCGCTCAGGTTATCGTTCCTCCCGTTATAGGCGGATTTTTAGGCGGAGACATTTTGGGCGTTATCGACCGCTGTCTCAAGGCGGAACATTCACAGAAAAATCGTTCCTGGCTAGCGCTGGACGTCGGCACCAACGGCGAGATGGCAATCTTTCACAACGGGACGCTTGCCGCAGCGTCAACGGCGGCGGGACCGGCGCTGGAAGGAGCCGGGATTTCCATCGGAACA
>JAZQDP010000197.1:0-9152 GCA_045546875.1 Thermoguttaceae bacterium
TGTAGCCCGGCTCGGGCTACCTTCTCCTAAACGCCGCGAAGCGTGCATACCAAACCGACGAAGCCAGCAACCTCCCGCGGATGTAGCCCGGCTCGGGCTACCTTCTCCCCGCCGCGAAGCGTGCATACCAAACCGACGAAGCCAGTAACCTCCCGCGGATGTAGCCCGGCTCGGGCTACTTCTCCCCGCCGCGAAGCGTGCATACCAAACCGACGAAGCCAGCAACCTCCCGCGGATGTAGCCCGGCTCGGGCTACCTTCTCCCCGCCGCGAAGCGTGCATACCAAACCGACGAAGCCAGCAACCTCCCGCGGATGTAGCCCGGCTCGGGCTACTTGCCGGGATTACGAATCCCCTGATACGTAGTCGAAATTTTTCGAGTTTTTCCCCTTGACGGCTTTCGCCGCAGGGCGCTTTTTTCCCTTGACGGCTTTCGCCGTCAAGTAGTAGCCCGAGCCGGGCTACATCCAGAGGGCGTTATCTTCTGCCGCAACGCTGCAATTCACCCTTCTCGGCGTCAGGTCATCTCCTTGACGTTCGTTTCGATAAACGAGATTTCCTCTTTCGTAAGCTTGTACTTCTTATACAACTGAGCGTCAATTTCAGAAATCGACTTCGACCAGTTAATATCGGAGGAAGGAGTAAAGTCTTGCAGAGGAACAAGACGCCATGTTTCCTTTTTATTATCTTGTGTAACTTTGAGAATGCCTAATAATGTTCTCGCAAACTTTGTTTTTATATACAATAAAAGCGCATTTGCTTCAAATTTGGTATCAAATCTTCCAATGCTGATAAAAGATTGAGTATGTCCGATTTGAGGTCTTCCGATTTCAGGCTGACCAATTACCCCTAAAGCCCCAGAACCGTTAGACTTTGGAATAAACAATTTATATTTTCCCAAATTAGGATGAGGTTTAATATAATCTTTTCTAATCCAGCGATAGCATCGATTTCTACCATTCAATCCAAATAATTGAATGTAGGAATATTTATCATTAGGTTTATCTTCAGTTATTATATCGTCTAACTTTTCAAAAATGTTAGTAACAACATCATACTTGTGTCCTTTACTGAGCCTGTTTTCAATATCAGGATAATCACTAAAAAGACTATCGCTAAATTTATAACTTTCTGGTGCATAAACCCAATCTGCAATTGAACCAAGATTGGGTACTTTTGAATTCCAAACTTTTATCTTGATACTGTTTAGCTCATCAAACACCGTAAATAATCCTATGGGGGTAAATTCAGAATTGTTATCATGATACGTAACAACAACGCCGCCTTTAATATCCGTATTGCTGAAAACCTTGGAACTGTCCTGCTCATAATATATTATTTTTAAATGAGTGTCTGATAACATTTTCTCGTTCCATGGCTTAGGCGTTTTTCCTGCATTAAACAAAAATCTTGCAGGCGTAATCAATATTACCTTGTCCGCAATTTGATAAGCCGCATCCATAAAGAAATTGTAAATAGGCTTGTCTGACGTACTTTCCATTGTTTCTTGATACGGCGGGTTTCCGATAACGAAGTCGAATTTCATTTCTTTTCCTCCAGATTTAGCAAGTTGTTTGAATTCTATGATTTTCTTTCCACGCCAGTTTTTTATTTTTGGCGATATGAACGATTCCGCGATTTCTGCTTGCAGTTCTAGGTCGTCAAACAGGGTTAGCTGCGTATCTTTTGTTTTTTTCGCGAACGGTACGGCGGCGTTTATCCCGTCCATCTGCCAGAGGTTTCTGCTGACAATTCTTGCCGCCTGCTTGAGTTCCCGATCTGTAGCCAGCCGCCCCCATCGGTACGCCAGGAAATCAGCAAACGTAGCCAAGAGGTTGATTCTGGCGATTAACAGGCTGTCGCCCTGCAGTTCGTAACCGTAAACGCTTTGCAGAGCGCGTAACGCCCATTCCAGCCAGTCTGTTTCCGTTTGGGCGTTTTCCGAAACAACGCGAAGTTTTCTGTCCAGGATGCCAATTCGTCGAGAAACAGGGAGAATGTTCCCTGTTGACGCGTCGTATCGCGACGCTAAAAACGGGGCTTCCCCGCACGTTATTTCCAACCGTCTGGAATCGACGTACTTCTGCCACGCTTTGGCGTTTGAAAACGGAACCGGCTTTGACAGCGCGCGCCACGTCGTTTCGTACTGAACGTTAAACGGGCAGTCGCCGTTAAACCACTGCTCGTCGCAGAAATTGTTCATTTTACAGCAAATCCACGCTGGCGTGAACACTTCAGCGCGTTTTCGCGTTCGCTCCGCCTGCTTGTGCGTCTGCTTGGCGATTCGCGGCTCTATTCCCGCCAAAGACCGTTCGGACATGCAGCTCGTCGGCGCGTACTGTTCGCCCTGCTGGGCGTACGAGTCCGTCGCGAAGACGATATTCTTCCCGGTCGTATGGTCTTTAAGCAGTATCGGCAGAACGTCCTTTACCGGATAAGCGGTAAAGTCTATCAGTTTAGTCAAATCGGCGCTCCCTTTGTTTATTTGTTTTATTGTAACTAACTGACAAACGCTTTGCAAGGGGGGGGAGAAGAAAGTTAGGAGTTAGAAGTGAGGAGTTGGAAGTGTGCATGCCAAACCGACGCAGCCGACAACCTTCCGCGGATGGGCTACTTTCTCCTCGTCGCGAAGTGTGCATGCCAAGCCGACGAAGCCAGCAACCTCCCGCGGATGGGCTACTTTCTCCTCGTCGCGAAGTGTGCATGCCAAGCCGACGCAGCCGATAACCTCCCGCGGATGTAGCCCGGCTCGGGCTACTTGCCGGGACTACGAATCCCCTGATACGTAGTCGAAATTTTTCGAGTTTTTTCCCTTGACGGCTTACTCCGCAGGGGCTTTTTTCTCTTGACGGCTTACGCCGTCAAGTAGTAGCCCGGCTCGGGCTACATCCAGAGGGCGTTATCTCCTACCGCAATACTGCAATTCACCCTTCTCGGCGCCAAGCCGTCTCGCAACTCGCGGCTCACAAATTATTTCTGATTTTCCCTTATATCCCCTATTGCAATCGAGTTGCGTTTCTTGTAAAATCAGTAATATATATTTGAGAAAAATCTCAAATTCCCGCCTGAATTCTCTAAAATAGGAGTTGCATCAATGCCCTCAAAATGTCAAACGTGGATAATTACAACGATCCTGCTTGCCCTGTCAAGCGTTTTTGTTTTCGCGCCGCAAACGCAAGGCGAAGAGCCTGCCGTTTCCCAAGCGGTGGTTAGCGACTGGATAGCTCAGCAGGCGTCTGAGTATAAAGGGTTGTTTACCTCTAAAGACGATTCGATTAAAGAAAACGCCGTTTTGACGGAACTGTTTTCTGACCTCGACGACAACGGTCGCTCATTCAAGGCGGAATTCGACGCTCTGTCGGACAAGCCCGGCGCCGACCCCGGCTGGCGCACTCTGTTTATAAAAGCCTGCGCCGCCAGACGCGCACAGCGGTTGGAGTTCCTTCACGACGAAAACGCCCGATTCGTTTTCATAAAACGTCAGAACCTTCACGGTTCCCATTACGCCTATACGGAAGGGCTGTCCGACGCCAACTCGGAACGCCATTTCCGCCCCGGCTCGCAGCTGTGGATGCTGGAATTTACGGAAGACGGCGAAATTAAAGAGACGCTTTTGCTTGATTGCCCTCACGGCGTCATTCGCGACCCGGACGTCTCGTTCAAGGGCGACTACATCGTCTTTGCCATGAAAAAATCCGACCTGCTGGACGACTACCATCTGTATAAAATGGACGTCGAAACGAAAGAAATAACTCAGCTCACCTTCGGTTTGGGCTACGCGGACTACGAACCGTGCTGTCTGCCCAACGGCGACGTCATTTTCAATTCCACCCGCTGCGTTCAGATTGTTGACTGCTGGTATACGGAGGTTTCCAACCTTCATCGAATCGCGGAAGACGGCAAATACCTGCGCCGCGTTACCGTCGATCAGGTTCATGACAACTACCCGACGCTGACGGAAAAAGGTCAGATTCTTTACACCCGCTGGGATTACAACGACCGCGGTCAGATTTACCCGCAAGGTCTGTTCCAGATGGGGCTTGAAGGCACAGGTCAGACGGCGTTCTACGGCAACAACAGCTGGTTTCCGACGTCGATTCTTCACGCCCGCGGCATTCCCGGCTCCAGCAAGGTTCTGTGCATCTTCTCCGGGCACCATTCCCGCCAGCGCGGCAAGCTGGGCGTTCTCGACCCCCGCATGGGCACGGAAGAGAATTCCGGCGCTCAGCTGGTTGCTCCCTATCGAGACACGGAAGCCGTTCACGTTGACCATTACGGTCAGGAGGGAGATCAGTTCTGCTATCCGTATCCGCTTTCGGAAAACGACTGTCTGGTTTCTTATCGCGCCAACGTGGGCGTTAAAGAACAGGACGACAGCGATCCGTACGGACTTTATTATATGGACTTCGACGGGAATCGGGAACTGCTCGTTCCATGTGACGGCAATCGTTCCAGCGTTCAGGCGGTTCAGATCAAACCCAAAGAACTGCTCTTTGAACGGACGTCCCCTACCGACCCGACGCTGGACTATTCGACGTATTACCTTCAAAACGTCTTTATCGGTCCCGGCTTGGAAGGCGTCGATAAAAGCCAGGTTCGATCGCTGCGCGTAATCGCTCTGGAATTCCGCACCAATTCCATCGGACGCAACAACAACCACGGACCCGGCGGCGGGGCGCTGTCGTCCTGCCCGGTATCGATTGGCGGCGGTTGCTGGGACGTCAAAAAGATTTTGGGAGAAGCGACGATTTACGACGACGGTTCCTGCTGTTTCCGCGTCCCGCCGCTAACCCCGGTTTATTTCCAGGTTATAGACGTCAACGGGCGCGCCATTCAGACGATGCGTTCCTGGAGCGCGCTTCAGCCCGGTGAACGCTTCTCCTGCGTTGGCTGTCACGAAGACAAAAATCAGACCAGAACCAACATCGCCGGCGGAATTACAAAGGCGATGAGAAACGGTCCGCAGGACTTGACCCCGTTCTACGGAGAACCGCGCGGATTCTCGTTCCAGCAGGAGATCCAGCCGATTCTGGATAAACACTGTACAAAATGCCACGATAACGAAAGCGTTTCTCCGTCTAGGGAAGACGTTCGATTCTATCGAAATATAAATTCTCCTGAACAGCTCGGATTAACCTGTTTAACTAATCCGGACGCAGTTTGGTCGGCGTCAACCAAAAAACCGGCTGACGGCTGGAACGCGGTCTTTCCGCAGCCGAACGGAACCGATACAAAAATGGGGCTGGGCAACATTCCGTTCCTGGAAAAACACAATCCCGGCTGGGATTCCAATCTGGATCAAGACGTCTGGACGACAACTCAGCTTGACTTGCCTGACGACTATAAGCCCAGCCCGCTTTACGCCCGGATTATTTTTGACGACAATGTCGAAATGTACATCAACGGTCAGCTGGTTTATCAGTCCAAAGAATTCCTGACAAAATATCAACTCGTAGAACTCAACGTCAATCCGCTCAAGCCGGGGAAAAACGTCATTTCGTTACACGGTTCCAATCCAATTGGCGGCGGGCAGGGAATAGACGTCAGCCTTTGGGAACAGCGCAGCGTAACCGTTCCCGCTGAAGGGCAGCGTCCGTTCAGTTTGAAAGCCACGCCTGTTGAAGACCGGGTTTCTAAACGAATCTGGACTCGTTCGTATGTCAATCTCACCTCCGGATTTATTCCCGGCGACGTCAAAGCCGACGACAGATTCTATCGCGGTCGACAGACGGCTGTCAACGACTGGCTTTGCGTTCAGGAAGCCCCGCCGATGCTCAAACCGTATCATGCCGGATCTGTTAAGAGCAAGCTTTCGCATCAGTTTGACGGCGAATTTCCTCATAACGGCGTGAAGCTGTCACAGGAAGAAAAGGACAAACTCAACGCCTGGATTGACCTTCTCGTTCCGTTCTGCGGCGCTTACGAAGAAGCCAATCTGTGGAACGAAGAAGACAAAAAAATCGCGGCGTATCAGCAAGCCAAACGCGACGCCTCCGACCAGCTTCTGGCGGACAACTTCAACGCGTGGCTCAAATCGCAAATGCCGCGCAAACACGGCAAGAAGAAAGAATTTGTCATTCAGGGAACGGACGACCCCTATCGCGCGCTCAACGCTGGTATGACGCCGGAAACGAAGAACAACTCTGTCGTTTGGACTTTTGAATCTCCCGTCCTGACAGATCAGATCGCGCTTTCCGTCCCGGCAAAAGAAGACGTTCGATTCACGTTTGACAACGGATTCACAACGGTTATTCGCGCCGGTCAGACGTCCGTCGTTTTCAAACCGCAGAAATGCTCGTCTGTTTCCTCTGGCAGTTACGTCGGCGATTTGTCGATTATGGGAATCAATTATCGAGAATTGCGAGAACGAAAGAAGCAATAATCGAGCGCAGAAAAACAAGCTTTTAGCTCTTAGCTCCTAGCCGCTAGCTTGTTATTCCTGTTGCTTGCGATAACGCATGAATCAGGTTTATCAAGCTAAGACTAGAAGCTAACCGCTAGAGGCTTTATTCTGAAAAACTCAAGTCGGTTCAGTATATTAGTCGTGGTTGAAAAAGCGTTGTTATTGATTCTCGGTTTTACAGCGGCGACATTCAACGGGTTTGCCGTCTTGCGTTGCAATGTACAATTCGCATTTGCGAATATAGTAAGTCCAACCGTCTGTAAACGCGACCAGAATGCGGTTCACGCCGGGGGCGGCTGTGAACTCTCCGTTTTTACCCGGTTCTATTCGTTTGCCGTTAAGCCAGACAACGTTCATCTGATTCAGATTTGATTTCACGACGCACGGAACCGGCTCTTTCTCGCCTTCCGGGCAGGTAAACTCAAACGCATAAACCAGCGACGGCTGCTCGGAATCGTTTTCAAAATCCGGTTTTGCTTCGACAACGTATGCTGCCGTTTGGGCGTTCGAGACGGTTTGACGCCACTGACCAAACGGGGTGTCATTAACCGGCTTCAACTCGGCGCCGGGAACGGACAGCGGCGCAAACGTTTTGTCTGTCAGATCGCTTTGAGGAACGCAGCCGGTAAAAAGAGCAACGTCTCGCGGCAACGATTTGGGAACAAAGGGCTGTTTCACAACCGATTCGCTGTACAGCCGTTTTAGACCGTCTTGATGGAAGTTCATCTCGCAGACGCAATATAAATCGTCGTCGTTAAATTGCGGGTCGACGCTGTAAGCGCCCAGGGGGAAACAGAACTCGGCAGTTTCTGCGTTGTCAAGCTGCTTTTTCCCGGTTAATTCCAACAGCGATTTATGAATAACGCCGTTCTCCCATTTTAACGGCAATCGAAACGCAAACAGCGCGTTCGTAATAGTGGAGCCGGACTCGTTTTTCAAACTGCCGCAAATTCGGTTTGTTGCGACGTCCAACTGGATTTCAAAACGAATTCCCGGGAATTTGGGAGATACGAACCCGTTAGACTTTTTAGCGCATCCGATTTTTGTTGGCAGCGAACCTTTTGCCGGCAGCATGAATTCGTTGTTGTCAGAAATCGGCAGCTCTTTTTTATATGTAACAGACTTTGGCGCCGGCGAGACTTGAAATCCCTGCTCGACCGCCGCGCCGAGAATGTATGGCGCAGGACGGGTTATTTCAAAATAAACCGTTTTGCCGTCAGCCGACTGACCGGTTTTTCGGATTTTACAATTTAAATACGTCAATCGATATGCGGCATACTCGTTATTCGTACAGTACCAGACGTCTGGACGATTTGATTGCGTAGCGATTATCTTTGACAGTCTTTCAAACCCGTCTGCCCCGCTTTGGTTTTGCCAGGCGTGAATGCCCAATACGAAATACGGTCCGCAAAACGCAAGCCGACCGTCGGCAAGGCGTTCCATTCCCCCTTCAAAGCCGCGATTAAAAACCTCTAATTGAGGGTTTCGGTCGTCGGCGCGAAAGAGCCAACAGGCTGCCATTTCTGATTTGTCCAATTTAAGTTGGTTGAAAATATACTCAGGTTCGGCAATGGTGTGAAGTTGAGAGCGAATCAGGCATTGAGCCATTTTGTCGATTGCTTTGGGGTCGGAAATTGACGACGACAATCCATTTGGAAAAGTAAACCCTACAACGCATTGATCGGTAGCGCTTTCCAGTTCAACCCGATTGTTGAGAATCTGGTAAAACATCGCGTTTGGCGTTGTCAGGTTAAGCGATGGGTGATTTTTGGTATGGGCGGCAATGTCAGACCCATTAGCTAAAATAGGTTTAATAACATTTTCGACATAGTTATTATCAATCGAGTTAAGATAGAAAGTTGCTTTCCAGCCGTTTTCGTGCATAGCCTTGTTAATATGCCGATGGTTCCAGTTTGTATCGTCCCATCGAGCGGACAGAGCCAACTTTTTTCCGACCGGCAATTCTGTCGGGACGAGAGTGGCTTTTGCCGCGTCCTGTGCCGACGTAAATTCAATCGAAACAACGGTTTTAATGCTCGGCGCGGAATCGATGCTGTTTCCCAGCCCTGCGCTCGGCATAAAGCAATAGTTCAGCGCGACGAGAGCCGCCAAGGCGATTCTGTAAACAAAATTTTTCATAACCCGAACCCCTTTCTTTATTTAAGTTGAATGAATAATTAAGCCGCACAATGGGCGGTAAGAACTATTCTACACCAAAGACGCAATGGTTGCAAGAGCGCTCAAAAGGGGGACTGTTAGAATATTATACCAAAAACACTTGAGTTTTTCCGATGTTAAGCCTCTAGTTATTAGCGATAAGAAAAGCTACTAGCCACTAGCTACTAGCTATTAGCTTGATAAACCTGATTCGTGGATTATCGCAAGAAACAGGGATAACCAAGCTAGCGGCTAGAAACTAGAAGCTAATTAACCAGGCTAGCGACTAGGAGCTAGAAGCTATCTCGCAACTTGCCACGAATCGGCTCAATTTTGCCCCAAATCAAGAATTTTTAAAAAAATTTTAAAATGGGGGGTATCCCCCGCTTGACGGGATTTTGAAATATGCTATATTATCGCCCGTCAATTGAACGACGCAAGTTGTTCAAGCGACAAATGACCTTTGACAATTTGGCGGAACAGATACTGTACCAAATATAAGAATCAAGAGATAGTCTCTTGTTTTTTCCTTTGTGAGCAAGTTGGGAGTCGGAAAGACTCACTAACCTGCAAAGACCAATAAGTAACCGAAC
>JAZQDP010000198.1:0-8733 GCA_045546875.1 Thermoguttaceae bacterium
CTGGCTAACAGTTACGATCCCAAAGGTTCAACCCGAACTGAAGATTTTATTGAATATGTAGAGAACACTGATATTTCTGACGCTTACAAAGCAAATATTCGAGTCATGACATATCATCAAGCGAAAGGCTTGGAATTTGACATTGTTGTGTTGCCAGAATTGGATAGTGAATTGGTGCAAAAAGACGAATCGGAGGTCTATTTTGATCGTGAAAAAGTGAATGAAGCTCCAAATGCGATTGTTAAAACCGTCAAGAAAGAGTTTAATTACTTACTTCCTGCGGAATTGCAGAAATTACGGAAACAATATAAATCAAAGGCGATACAGGAAGCTTTGTGCAATTTGTACGTTGCGATGACTCGAGCGAAACGAGCGTTATATATGATTATTACTCCGCCAAAGTCAGAGAAACCGATTAATCACAGATACGAACACGTCTTGTTAGAGTCGCTGGGAAGAATTCAGTTAAAACCAGAGGAACAATCGGAAAGTAACGACGAATCTGGAACTAACGACGAAGGCGCTTCTGCGGGGAAAAAGAATAAAGGGAAAGGCAAGGAATCAAATCAAATCAAAATAATTTCTGGTAAAACTTATTATCGTTTGCCGCAGGAAGAGAGCGTAGACGATAAGGGAGTTCCTTATTGGATAGCGTTGGCTAAGGGAAAGAAAAAAGATGAAATTTTACGAACAACTCTGGATAACGCAATCTATTTTGATAAGAGCGAATCGAAGCTTCTTTACTCAATGCCTGCAACGTCCTGGAGCTCTGCTAACAACTCGTCGTCAAATCGGATTGATACGATAACTGTTAGCGCCAGAGTGAAATCTGCTGCGGATTCAGCGCCAAACGCAGCTGCCTTGGAGCCAAGTCAGCGTGGGAGTCTGTTACATCTATGGTTGTCGGGTATAAAGTGGATTGACCAATATGAAATGGATAAAGAGCAGCTGATTGCTCAAGGGTTAGAAATTGATTTGAACAGAGCGTCTGTTGAGCCTTATTTGGCAATATATGAGCAGTTACTCAAGCAACTCGATAAGATTGAATATTTTAGAAATCCTGGCAAGTCGTGGGATGTTTATCAAGAAAAGATTGTTGCTGGCATTTTGAAAGATTCCAATTCTCCATTGATTGAGTATGTAGTGTCAGGCGTTATTGACCGCTTGATTCTTCACCGAGATAATGAGAACAATGTAGATAAGGCAATAATTTACGATTATAAAACTGTCATGGGCGATAAAGACCCAAACGAGGTTCGTAATCATTATGCCAATCAGATGGAAGCGTATCGTAAAATCATTGCCCAGACGTACCATATTCCGGAAAAATCAATAGAAACGTCATTAATCATAATCGAAGTTTAGTTGATTGTTGATTCCTTGTTGCAGACTTTTTTAGGAATGGTTGAGCGCTTTTTTGCGCCCAACCATTTTGAATCATATATCGCTATTATCGAATATAATCAAAAGAATTCCGTAGGCTTAACTGATATTATCTATGTCTCTTGACTGTAATTATTTCCCGGTCTTTTCTATTTTAACTTTAATTTTTTTTTGCAAGACGGATAAAAGAGTCAATTCGATAAATGTGTTGAATATAATCTGAAAAAAAACGGTATTTTTACTAAATTCTTTCGGCTAATTCATAAAACTATGCTATACTCATAACCGAAAGGATTGAGAAACTGATTGTCTAAAAGACGGTCGGGAATGTTGCAAGGATGCATGTGAATTCAATATAACTAATGAGATGAATTTTCATGCCACCCATTTTCCCAACTAACGTTCAACAAGCTAAGCGATTTGACGACTTGCTAATTCAGAAGAGAGAGAAATATAGTCCTGCTCTATCTGTGTTTGCAATTCGTCTCGACATTGTTTGGCTCCTAACGTTTATCGGGGTTCTGTTTTATTGTAGCGCCAGCTTTGGTCAACTGCTTCGTTCCGCTAACGGGACTGTTCCTCAGCAGCGGACGGTAATGCGTCCAATTCATTCGTATCCTGTTACGGGGCAAACGCTTCGGTATAATCAGTCAACGGTTGCAAAATCAAATCGGATTGCCAACCCGTATGAGCGATTTCAGGGAAAGGTTAGCGCAATAGAATCTAATATGATTCAAGACGCGATGGATAATCAATTTGACCATTACACCCTTTTTGAAGCGGCTTTAATAGCGGCTGGAGTAACAGACTCTTCCCGGTTAGAAGCATATAAACAACAGTATCAACAACGGTTTTATCAATTGTCGCGTCTTATTCCGCAGAGCGCTCAACCGATAGAGAAAGCTCGAATTATTTTGGAATTCCTGCATAGAGAAATGTTTCGTGAGTATATGTTGGAAAGTTCCAATATTGGAGCGATTTTTGATTCTGGTATTTATAACTGTGTAACTGGCGCTACGCTGTTTAACAGTTTCGCGCGACAGTTTGGGCTTAATGCCGTGGCGTTAGAGTTGCCCGGGCATGCTATGAGCAGGGTCTATTTGCAAGATGGGACGCACTACGATGTTGAAACAACGTGTGCGATTTGGTTTGAACTTCAGGATTATCCCGGTAAGCAGGAGCAGGTTATTGCCCGAATGCTGGAAGTTGGCGCAGCTTCTCAAATTGTAGACGCTCCTGTTGTGCGACGACAGATTAACGACGTTGAACTGGTTGCCAAACTTTATTATAATCGCGGGGTTGAATTGCTTAATAAGGATAATTTCCAAGGCGCCATGAATTGTAACGCCAAGGCGTTGACGTTGGATCCTAAATCCGCAACCGCACGAGGAAATTTCCTGGCAACTCTTAATAATTGGGCGATTAATGAATCGAAAAGCGCCCGTTATGATGTTGCTATGAATATTCTAAGAAATGGTATGCGAATTGCCCCGGAATATCCAATTTTTAAGAATAATCATATCCATATTTACCATCAGTGGATAGAGCAGCTATGCAAACAGTCGCGATACGAAGAAGCTCTTGAGTTATCGCGTCAGGCGATTTCTGAAGCTCCAAACGAGGAACACTTCCGGAAGCTCGAAGCTTATGCTTTGATGGGGGTTCAGCGAACCCGGGCTAATACTGCTCAGCCCTCTCAACCGGTAACGACGACTGTCGCCTATCCGCATCCGTAGGAAAATTAGAAAATTAAAGCTGGGAGATGCTGGGAATTGCTGGGAGGATTCTGGGAGACGATGGGAAACACCCAGAAAATTCCCAGAAAACACCCAGCAATCTCCCAGAAAAATCCCAGCTCCTCTGTTTTTATTACCAATGGACAACAAACTTCGAATCGGCTGGATTGGAACCGGCGTTATGGGTCGGTCTATGTGTTCTCATCTACTCAAGGCAGGGTATACGTGCACAGTCTATAATCGAACGAAAAGCAAGGCGGAACCGTTGCTTGAAATGGGGGCGATTTGGGCTGCGTCCCCTGCCCTGGTCGCTCAAGCAAGCGATGTTGTCTTCTCGATTGTTGGGTTTCCCAAAGACGTTGAAGAAGTTTTGCTTGGCAACTCGGGCGCGATTGCCAATATGGATCCTAATGGGACGAAAATCGTGGTCGATATGACAACCAGCTCCCCGCGTTTGGCGGCGGAAATGGCGGACTTTGGGCGTGAACGCGGCGTTGCCGTCCTTGACGCTCCGGTTTCCGGCGGCGACGTTGGGGCGAGAAACGCCAAGCTATCGATTATGGTTGGCGGAGATGAACAGGCGTTTGAAACCGTCAAGTCGCTGTTGAGCTTGATAGGAACGAATATCGTCCGGCATGGTACGGCGGGAATGGGACAGCACGCCAAAATGGTCAACCAGATTCTTATTGCCGGTACGATGCTGGGGCTGGCGGAGGCGTTTCGGTACGCTCGTCATGCGGGGCTGGATATAACCGCTGTTATGCGGTCGGTTGAGTCCGGCGCGGCAGGGTCGTGGAGTCTGTCGAACTACGGTCCGAGAGTTCTCAAAGGCGATTTCGCTCCCGGATTCTATATTGACCATTTCGTCAAAGATTTGGGCTTGGCGCTTGAGGAAGCGGAAAGAATGAACATCGACCTGTCTACCGTCGCCTTGGCAAACAAAGAATACCAAAAGGCGCAGGAACAGGGACTAGGCAAAAACGGAACGCAGGCGATTTGCAAGGATTAGACAGTCTGAGAACGTTAGTTTCCATGTTTGTTGCCGATAGCGCAAGCGTTCTCAAAATTTTATCGCTGGGTATAGATTTTTGTCAAAATATGCTATAATATAGAGATCGTATGATTGTATTAAACCATGATAGAGGAATTGCTTTCTTTCCATCATACAAATTCCGATGTCCAATAATCAAACCCAATGATATTTTCCAGCGAAATATTCCTGTTTTTATTCCTGCCGTTTGTTCTGTTTGTGTACTATTGCATTCTGTTTAAATCCAGAACGCTGCAGAATCTTTTTTTGCTCATAATGAGCTTGGCGTTTTACGCCTACGGGGAGCCGTGGTTTGTGTTCGTCATGATGGCGTCGATTGCGTGCAATTGGGCTTTTGGGCTGCTTGTCGATAAATTCCGTGAGAACAAACGCGCTGCGATTGCAATTATCGTTTCGATGTTGGGCGTCAACTTGGGCATTCTCGCCTATTTCAAATACTGGATGTTTATTCTGGGGAACATCAACTACTTTACGGGTAGTTATATCCCGATTCCCAAGATCATGCTGCCAATTGGGATTTCGTTCTTTACGTTCCAGGCAATTTCCTACGTAATTGACGTTTATCGCGGCAAAGGTCAGGCTCAGAAGAACCCGCTTAACGTGGGGTTGTATATTGCGTTTTTCCCTCAGTTGATTGCCGGTCCAATTGTTCGTTACGAAACCATTGCTGACCAGATTCACAACCGCAAGTCCACGTTTGACGATTTCTCTGACGGCGTTTGCCGGTTCATCGTCGGTTTGGCTAAAAAGATGTTGATTGCCAACTCGATGGGACTTGTTGCCGACGCTGCGTTTAAGTTACCCGCTAATGAATTGTCTGTAACAATGGCGTGGCTGGGCGCGCTGGCGTACACGTTCCAGATTTATTACGACTTTTCCGGCTATTCCGACATGGCAATCGGCTTGGGGCGAATGTTCGGATTCCATTTTCTGGAGAACTTCAACTACCCATACGTTTCGACGTCGATTACAGAATTCTGGCGTCGATGGCACATGTCATTGAGTAGCTTCTTCCGCGATTACGTATATATCCCGCTGGGCGGAAACCGCGTTTCCAAACCTCGACTGATACTCAACCTGTTTGTCGTTTGGGCGCTGACGGGGCTGTGGCACGGCGCGGACTGGGCGTTTGTTCTGTGGGGGCTGCTATTTTTCGTCTTTTTGGTTTTCGAGAAAAGCGTCAGTTTCGAGAAACGGCTGACGTCCCCGTGGCTTGTTCCGCTGAAATACGTTTACGCTATGCTGATTGTCGTTGTAGGTTGGGTTCTGTTCAAGGCAGGTTTCGACGCTAATCAGGCTGTTATGCAAGGAGAAACCGCCAACAGTTTGGCGCTGACCGGTTCGTATCTTCAAACCATGTTTGGATTGAGCGGAAACGCCCTGTTTGACGACTTGGCGTATTTCCATTGGCACGAAACGCGATACTTTTATCTCTTTGCCGTCCTGTTCAGCTTCCCAATTGTTCCGTGGCTTGTCAGCAAAGGCGACCAGATTAAAAATCCGATTGGACAATTCGCGTACAGCTCGGTTTACGTTCTGTTATTCTGCAGCGTCTTTATTATCGCCGTTGCATACGTTGTCAAAGGCGGATATAATCCGTTTATCTACTTTAATTTCTAACGTGAATATTGTTTTGCAATCTTTCAATTTCTCCACTGAATATAGATTATCTTTACCAGACTGCGGGGTTATTTAGACGTTGCTTCTTTAGACGCTGTCGTTCGCAGCGTAACTTTGACAATTTGTGGAGGAGCGAAAAAACGCATTGGAATGCCTGTTGTTCCCACTCCGTTGGAAGTGATGACGATTGAGTGTTTATTATAAGGATAATGCTCTATATCAACTTTGCCAGAAAGATATGTTCTATTGTACAGGACGCACACAGGAGCATACATGCCAAAAAACGTTATTTGCCCTCCATGCGAATGACCCGATAAAACAAGATCAATTCGTCGCTGAAGCGGAGGGGAAAATCGATCAATCGTATCTGGAGAATGAGTGAGCAAAATAACGAATTCGTCTTCCGTTCGTTCTCTCATTTCATAATATGGAAACTGGAGCGGGACATAGCGGTTCCAAAGATAATCTGTTCCAACCAAGCGTATTCTTTGACCATTTTTTTCAAGCCAGACGCCTTTGTCGGTCAGATTGACAATTCCTCCTTTGTCCTGAAGAATGTCCATTACCTTTTCCATCGACAGATTGACGTAATCGTGATTTCCAGGTACGCCGAACTTGCCCAGTGGCGCGGAAAGAGCGTTCATTGATTCTGCCAAGGCTTCGACTTTGTAATACTTTTTGTCCGCGTAATCGCCGCCAAAAAGTATCAAATCCGGTTTTTCTTTTTTGGTCAGTTCAACGACTTTATTTCTGAGATCAAACGTCCCCCAGCGTCCTTGATGAGTATCGGCGATAAAGACAATGACCATCCCGTCAAACTCGGACGGTAAATCGGGAGATGCGATTGTATATTCTACCGTCCGAAGCGCAGGCGCTTCAATAAAATACGCATAAAAAACGATGCAGAATCCTGTAACTGCGAACAGCAAAAACAGTATTGTTGCAACAGTCCGCAATCGGGTAGAAAAGAACAAACGATAAAGTTGACGTAACAAGTTTTTCATTCCCGATTGCTCCAAATCGTATTAAGCGCTGTCATCTCTCGATTTTAGCTGTTAATTAAACGAAAGCGAATATCGCGGCGACGTATATTTCCCGTTAGCGTTATCAGCAAGGTAACCTTCCAATGCAGCATCGTTAATTAACACCTTATCAGTTTTGGATAAGCGTCCAACGCGTCTGGTTGCAAAATTGGAAATGGTTACAGTATGAGCGCCGTCTGTAAGCGTTGTACCAACGCTTGTCGCGTTAATGCGATCAATGCCGTCAGTTCCGTATAATGCAGCTACGTCAACGCCTGAACTGGACGTATCAGAGGATAACGCTTTGACGCTGTTAAATCCTGAAACGATCGTTTGATAATTTGACGAGTACATTTTCGTCTGGTTGACGTCTGCAATAATATAGTCAGCCTTTGATGCAACGGGTGAATCTTTGAGCGTTGCTGAACAGTTCCCTGTTCCAGCGTAAGCGTATGTATAATAAAATCCGGAAGCAACGTAGCTAACGGTAGGCGTTTCAAACTTTGATGTACCAGCCTGAGCTGTAAGTGTTGCAGCAGAAGCTCCGGCTGTGTATCGAATTGTATCTTTGCCGCCGTTGACAGATTTTAGATTAACGTCTGTCAAACCGACCAAATATGCGCGGAAATCAGAGCTATTATACGTTAATGTATTTTCCGTAACGCTAAACAGGTCAGAGTTGGCAGAATCGGTGATGATAGCTGAATTTTTCCCGCCAGAGCTTTGAGACACATTGACTTCTTTCATGCCAGAAGCCATCCATGTAGTCGTTCCTGACGTCCACGTTGCGATTTTGTTTTCGAGGTTCAAGTTCAAGCTGTCAGCGCCGGAGGAATCGTAAAACGTGACTGTATCAGCAGAATCCGCTTTAATGACGGTTTTTTCTGATCCAAACGCCTTGATTACGTAATTGTTGCCGTTAATAAGCGTATATTCCTGGTAGCAACGAATGGAATCCGTTCCAGAGGAAGAAACGAATTCAAACGAATCCGAACCTGAACCAAGATTGCATTGTACGGAATCTATTGTATTAAACGAATAAGAAAAACCTGATCCATTAAATGTAAATTTCCATTGAGAACCCGATGCGTCTACTTTAAGCGTATCTGCTGCGGATGAACCCGTAAAGAGGATTTTACTTCCGGAAACGCTTACGCCGTTTGGCAGAGCGTTCTTTGCTCCGTTTGTTTGCGTAGACGTTGGAGTAACCGGAGTAACCGTTGGGGTTTTCGGCGTGGCGTTATTAGTTGTTTCCTGTTGTTGAGGTGTTGGATTGTTTTGTTCGGTGTTGTTAGTCGGGTTTGAAATATTTGGTTTGGAATTGTTGTTATTGCCAGTAGAAACATCTGTCTTGGAATCGGAAGACGAACTGGTTTGCTTCGCGTCAAGCGAATAGATGTATTCTACCGCTTTAAGAACGTTAATGCGGTTGTACGTTTGCTTTGTAGTTGCATCGTAAATCTTGTCTGCTGTAGACGTCATGACAGAATAAATGTCATTTTGCGTAACGCTTGTGTATCCCATGTCAGCATACGCTTCTCTCAACAAGCAGGAGACGCCGGTAATAATAGGCGTTGCCATGCTTGTTCCTGTCATTCGCGTAAAATCGTCGCTTCGATTGTTGTTGTTTCCCAGAATGTCTGGAACGGACGAATAAATCCCGTATCCGGGCGCAAAAATTGTGTTAGCGTCTCGCTGAGAATAATAAGCAATATCGCCATCGCCATCTACTGCGCCGACAGAAACCGTGTATTGACTGCATGCCGGGTACGCTACGCCAGCGGTTGGAAAATCTTTGTAATCATTTCCAGCGGCAACGCTAACAAAGACGCCAGAATCATATAGCGATTTCAACTCTTCATCCAGAATTTTCCAATCGGAAGAATTTGAATTGCTGGATACCGAGCCAACGGACAGATTG
>JAZQDP010000199.1:0-3738 GCA_045546875.1 Thermoguttaceae bacterium
AAGACCGCTTGGCCTCCGACTTAAATTTAAAACAAAACAAGCTCCGACCGGAAAACGCTTTTCCGGCGGATAATAATAACATACGAATAACCCAAATAAATGTTAGCTAAAATTTGGAGTTTTTCAACAAAAAAGATCAAAAAAATTGTATCTGACCGTTTATAACCGTTTATGAATTATGACAAACGGTCAGATGGATAATCCTGAACGTCCTCGACGGTTATTTATCCTGTTTTTTGTCTTTAATTTCGCCGTTTTCTTCAGCCTGACGGCGTTCCCACTCTTCCCATTCTTCGTTTGTACGCTGGATGTTTTCTCGGGCTTTCTGCTCCATTTCTTTTTCGCGTTCCTTCATTCGAGTTATGATCTCTTCATCTTCTTTAAGGATTGCTTCCCGTTCAGGCGTCATTTCACGTTTTTTGCGAGGGAAGAATTCGGGACGTTCCGGAATGAGCAGGTAGTCAACGCCAAAACTGTTATTTGCAAACGTTATCAGCCCCGGCATTCCAACAACTTGATCTGGACGAATGATACCCGTCCAATCTCCATAGGACAGATTCCACATCAGATCTGCCGGCGCTGGATAGAATTCCAGAACAATCGCGCCCATCGAATCAATCAGGAGCGCGCAGGAAATATGCGCGTTGTTTTCCTTTTTAGGCAGCGAATTGCCGTTGACGTCCAAAAATCGGACGTTCAGGTAAACGCATTCGTCTTCGTCGTTTGGGTCAAGCCAGGCAACAATCTTGCCTTTGCCGGGACAAAGGTATTCCCAGCAGTCGTCTTTCTCGTTGAGAGTCATTCGACCGCCGTCGCCAGAGAATCGGACGAAAAATTTTCGATACTCTACCATATTTCTCTTTCTCCGTGAAAACAGGAAACAGACTTCCCGACAGAAACACACACCCGCCGGGTAGGTAATACATATATACGAAAAAGCGGCTGGAACGTTACAGAAAATCTCCTAAAAACAAGACGCATTTAAAAAACTGCCCGGGAGCTTTTGACTTCTCCCGGGGTTAGCAGTTCCATTCCTCCAAACGTGATTTATACAATCCGCTTTGGAACTCGACAGAATTCAGAGGCGGTCAGGTCTTACAGAGCGCGTGACTGCCTTGCGGCGCAGATTAGTACATTCCGCCCATGTCCGGCGCGGCGGGCGCAGCGGCTTCCGGCTTTGGTTTTTCTGCAATCAAAGCGTCGGAGGTGAGCAGCATGGACGCGACGGACGCAGCGTTCTGCAGAGCGGTTCGGGTAACCTTGGTCGGGTCGATAACGCCCGCGGCAACGAGGTCTTCGTAAGCGCCGGTGGCGGCGTTGTAGCCGTTGTTCCCTTCGGTTTCGGAAACCTTCTCGCAGACGATTCCGCCGTCCTGACCGGCGTTGTCGGCAATTTGCGTCAACGGAGCCTTGCAGGCGCGAAGGATGATGTTGTACCCGATCTTTTCGTCGTCGGTCATTTTCTTGTCCGGCGAGCAGGCTTTAGCGGCTCGAACCAGAGCGACTCCGCCGCCAGGCAGGATGCCTTCTTCAACCGCAGCGCGAGTGGCGTTAAGAGCGTCTTCAACGCGCATCTTCTTCTGCTTCATTTCGGACTCGGTTGTCGCGCCGACGTTTACTTTAGCAACGCCGCCGACCAGTTTCGCCAGTCGTTCTTCCAGCTTTTCCTTGTCGTAGTCGGAAGTCGCCTTTTCGATTTCGCGGCGAAGCTGTTCGACTCTCGCCTTGATGTCGGCGGACTTGCCAGCGCCGTCAATGATGGTCGTATTGTCTTTATCGACGGTAATCTTCTTGGCGCGCCCCAGGTCAGCCAGAGTAACGTTTTCCAGCGTCTTGCCGAGGCTTTCAAAAATAGCCGTTCCGCCGGTCAGGATAGCGATGTCTTCCAGCATCGCCTTGCGGCGATCGCCGTAGCCGGGCGCTTTAACGGCGCAGACCTTGAACGTGCCGCGCAGACGGTTGATAACCAGCGTCGCTAACGCTTCGCCGTCGATGTCTTCAGCAATAATCATCAACGGTTTGCCGGACTGAACGACAGCTTCCAAAACCGGGAGCATGTCTTTAATGTTGCTGATCTTCTTTTCGTAAATCAGAACGTAGGCGTCTTCCAGTTCGCAGACCATCTTCTGAGGATCGGAAACGAAATACGGAGACAGGTATCCGCGATCGAACTGCATGCCTTCGACCCATTCGACGTCCATTTTGAGGGACTTGCCTTCATCGACGGTAATAACGCCGTCTTTGCCGACCTTTTCCATGGCGTCCGCCAGCAGGTCGCCGATTTCCTTGTCGTTATTGGCGGCAATGGATCCAACCTGCGACATTTCTTTTTTCGTCTTGATGGCAATGGACATGTCGGACAGCTTGGCAACAACGTCGTCAACAGCCTTGTCTAACCCGCGTTTGAGCTGCAGCGGATTGACGCCGGAAACGACGGCTTTAAGTCCTTCGTTGAAAATCGCTTCCGCCAGAATCGTAGCGGTGGTCGTGCCGTCGCCGGCAACGGCGTTGGTTTTAGAAGCGACTTCGCGAACCATCTTCGCGCCCATGTTTTCGTAGACGTCTTCCAGATCAATTTCCTTGGCGACGGTAACGCCGTCCTTGGTTACCAGCGGAGCGCCGAAGCTCTTCTGAATAATAACGTTTCGACCGCGCGGTCCCAAAGTTACCTTGACCGCTTTAGCCAGCTTTTCAACGCCGCGGCGC
This sequence comes from Thermoguttaceae bacterium, assembly GCA_045546875.1. GTDB lineage: Bacteria > Planctomycetota > Planctomycetia > Pirellulales > Thermoguttaceae > RUG11551. Next base: position 2,707 of record JAZQDP010000199.1, read on the forward strand.
ATCGCATCGCGCGCTTCCTGATTGAACGCAATCATCTTAGCCATTGTATATGTTCTCCTGTTGTGTTGATGTTAAAATTGGGGAAGTAATAACGCCTTTGGACGTCAGTTTATTCGATTACCGCCAGAACGTCTGACTCGAACATGATCAGCAGGTCGCAATCGTAGCCCTTGACGTCGATGCCGGCGTACGAGGTGAACAGAACGCGGTCGCCCGGCTTAACCTGGAACGTGGAACGAGAGCCGTCCTTGAGCAATTTGCCGTTTCCAACCGCCAAAACGACGCCGCGAGACGGTTTTTCTTTAGCGGAATCCGGCAGGACGATGCCGCCGGCGGTTACCGTGTTGCTGTCTTCGCGTTCGACAAGAATATGTTCTCCGAGAGGCTGAAGGTCGATGGATTTTACCGCTGCTTTTTTAGCCATGTCTAAAACTCCTTTACAGACTTGCGTTAAATGGGTTATGTAATATGATAGTTGGTATTCCAGACTGCGCGCCCTGAGTTGCGAGATAGCTTTTAGCTCCTGGCTTCTAGCCTTTAGCTTTTCTATCTTGGCATCCAGCTTTAAACGCTAAGAACTATAATTCCCAAGCTAACAGCTAGCGGCTAATAGCTAACAGCTTTTCAGGTACGGTCTTGCCGGAATAATATTAGTTATTGTACAGGGGAAATCAACATTTCGCCCCAGCGCCAATCTGGCGCCAAAAATAACGTCAAATGCTTAAAGTGCAAATTCTATGCCAATCGGGATTCGACATTAAAAAAGACCCAATCCCAACGTATATTAAAGCAAACCCAATATTAACAGCAATCTTAGACTTTTCCCCTCTGCCAATTTGGCAGAAGAGAAGCAATTTAACTCAGGATTTGCCGATTGATTGAAAGGCGGTAATGGAGTTCGCGAAGCGAACGGAATTACGCATTCGCCGTTAGGCGAACAAAAACGGTATGTGTTAGCGCCAGTAAAATCTCACGCGGAGACGCGGAGACGCGGAGGACGTTCGCAAAGAAATGAAAGGCGGTAACGGAGAG
>JAZQDP010000200.1:0-6695 GCA_045546875.1 Thermoguttaceae bacterium
GCCTACTGCCTACTGCCTACTGCCTTACTGCCATGAACGCCGAAAAACGAGAACGAATCCGTAACTTCATCCAAATCTGGTCAACTCGCGGAAACGAGAAAAGCGAAACCCAGGAGTTCTGGAACACCTTCCTGCGCGACGTTTTGGACATTGAACGTCCGGAAACGCTCATCATGTATGAAAAGTCGGTTAAACAAAAACACCAGACGTTCATCGACGCCTGGATTCCGTCAACCAAAGTTCTCATTGAGCAGAAAGGGGCGGACGTCGACCTGTCAAAACCGCAGCGGCAGTCGGACGGCGAGTTCTGCACGCCCTACCAGCAGGCGCTGCGTTACAACAACGCGCTCCCGTTTACGCAAAAGAACAAGTGGATTATCGTCTGCAATTTTCGGGAATTCCATATTTACGACATGGACAAAACGGAGGACAACTGCCTCGTCGTGCCGCTAAAGGAACTGGAAGCGAACGTCGGGAACCTGATGTGCATTGTCGATAAAACCCGAACGGAAGTCTACAAGGAAACCGAGCTGTCCATCAAGGCGGGCGAACTGGTCGGGAAACTCTATGACGCGCTGTTACAGCAGTACGACAACCCCAGCGATCCGGCGACGCTCAAAAGCCTGAACAAACTCTGCGTCCGGCTGGTGTTCTGCCTCTACGCGGAAGACGCCGACATGTTCGAGAAAGACCAGTTTTACAACTACCTCAAAAACACGCCGCCGGAAGACGTGGGCGCGGAACTGGCAGACCTGTTTGCCGTTCTCAACACGCCCGTTGACCAGCGCAGCGTCAACCTCAAACCCCGGCTCAAAGCGTTCCCGTACGTCAACGGCGGGCTGTTTCAGGACGAGGAAATCGAAATCCCGCCCTTTACCGAAGACCTGAAATTCAAGCTGTTACACAACTGCTCGCTCGGGTTCGACTGGAGCGGCATCAGCCCGACGATTTTCGGCGCTGTCTTTGAAAGCACGTTAAACCCTGAAACCCGCCGCGCAAACGGAATGCACTACACGTCCATTGAGAACATCCACAAACTCATCGACGCCCTGTTTCTCAACGACCTCAAATTGGAACTGGAAGACATTTTCATGGAAAAGGTCGCCAAAACGCGCAACGCCCGGCTGAGGGAATTCCACGTCAAGCTGGCGAATTTGACCTTCTTCGACCCTGCTTGCGGCTCCGGAAACTTTTTAACGGAAACGTACATCTGTCTGCGGAAGATGGAAAACGACATCATCCGATCCATGTACGGCAGCGAATACCGGTCGCTCAGTTCCGACGTTACGCCGATTATGGTTTCCATTTCCAACTTCTACGGAATTGAAATTAACGACTTCGCCGTCTCAGTCGCCAAAACCGCTCTGTGGATTGCCGAAAGCCAGGCGATTCGGAACACGGAAGCGATTATCCACGCCGACATCCAGTTCCTGCCGCTGAAATCCTACGCGAATATTGTGGAAGGCAACGCGTTGAGAATCGACTGGGAAACCGTCGTCCCGAAAGACAAGCTGAACTACATACTGGGGAACCCGCCGTTTGTAGGGTTTAGTTATCAGACCAAAGAGCAAAAAGAAGATTTAATGAGTATTGACTCGGAACTGGGCAAAGCGATTGACTATGTTACTGGTTGGTACTTCAAAGCGGCGAAACTGATTGAGGGAACGACTATTCATGCCGCTTTTGTCTCTACAAATTCAATTACTCAGGGGGAACAGGTTTGTACTGTTTGGAAACCGTTAATTGAACGTTATGGCGTACAAATTGATTTTGCCTACCAAACGTTTAAATGGGAAAGCGAAGCTACTGACATGGCGGCTGTACATTGCGTTATTATTGGATTTTCAAACAAACAATCCAATGAAGATAATAGTAAAGCTAAAATACTTATTAACGCTTCTGGAACAACCACAACAGCTACTAATATTAGCCCATACTTAATTGATGCGCCAACGGTTTATATACTTCCAAGAAGTACGCCTCTTTGCAACGTTCCAGAAATGTTTGCGGGAGGTAAACCAACGGAGAATGGCAATTTAATTCTTACCATCGAAGAAAAAGACACTCTCCTTAAAAAAGAACCCCAAGCGGAAAAATTTATCCGTCCATTTATGATGGGCAAAGATTTTATTGACCGAAAACCGCGTTATTGTTTGTGGTTATTAAACGCTAATCCAAGCGACATAAAAAAATGCCCTCAAGTTATTCAACGAATCGAAAATGTCCGCAACTTTAGGTTAGCAAGTAAAAAAGAAGCTACTCGCAGAAAAGCTGACACTCCAATGTTGTTTGACGAAATCCGTTTTAGCGATACCGACTACGTTGCTATTCCAAAAGTATCTTCAGAAAACAGGCGTTACATTCCGATTGATTACTTGAATTCACAAGTAATTCCAGGGGATATGCTTTTTGCCATGCAAAATTCAACGCTTTATCACTTTGGCATTTTAACGTCTTCTGTTCACATGGCTTGGATGAGAACGGTTTGTGGACGTCTTAAAAGCGATTATCGTTATTCTAATACGATTGTCTATAATAATTTTCCGTGGTGTAATCCGAGTGAATCTCAGCGGTTGAAAATAGAGCAGACGGCGCAGGCGATTCTGGACGCGCGGGCGTTGTCTCCGGACGCGAGTCTGGCGGACTTGTACGACGAAACGACCATGCCGCCCGAACTGCGTAAAGCGCACCAGAACAACGACCGCGCCGTTATGGACGCCTACGGGTTCCCCCGAACCCTGTCGGAAATGGACGTCGTCGCCCGCTTGATGGAAATGTACCAACAATTAGCGATTAGCAATTAGCAATTACGCAAGCGCTCCCCTCGAGAGCAGCGCTTGCGGTCGGGGAGTGCGGCGGCTTGACGCCGCCTTAACCACCGCCCCGCTTGTTCGCGGACATTTTGTCCGCCGAAGAAATTTCTCACGCGCTAGTCCTCAAAGAAACAATCAATGAGCGCCTCGCAGCAGGAATCTCTTTCACATCACGCGGCAGAGGAAGCACTTTAAATAGTCGGTTTCCGGGCAGGAGTCCAAAACGGGATGATCGGGAGCGGCGCCGCGCTGCTGAAGGATTTGAACTCGTCGTCCCGCCTGTGACGCCGCGCCGTGAAGCATGTCGAAAAAGTCTTCCCGACGAACGGAACCCGTGCAAGAGCATGTAACAAGAAATCCGCCGGGTGCGACGCAGGATATTCCCAGCTTGTTGAGGTAATGGTATCCGCGTAGAGCTTCCTGAACGGAGCGTTTTCCCTGAGCGAATTTGGGCGGGTCGAGAACGACTCCGCCGAACGTCTTTCCTTCGGACTTGAACCGCTCCAAAATCTGGAACGAGTCGCCCTGCAGCGTTTCGACGTTGTCAACGGAATTGAGTTGAGCGTTCTTTTTGACCTGCTCGAGGGCTTTTGCGCTGGAATCGCACGCCAGGCAGGAAACGGCGCCCGCCTGAGCTGCGGCTATCGAAAATCCGCCGTGATAGCAGAACATATCCAAAACCGTTTTCCCTTTGAACAGCTGCGCCGCTGCCAAGCGGTTTTCTCGCTGGTCGAGATAAAACCCGGTTTTCTGCCCACCTAAAAGCTGGATTTCGTATTTGATTCCTCCAGACTGAATTACCATCGTTTCCGGAACCGGAGCGCCAAAAATGCGGTCGGAAAGCAGTTCTTCCGGCGCGCCTTCCCGACGAGCCATCGCGGGTTCCGTGGTCGCAATAACGGTTTTAGCCCCCGTCAGATTTTGGAGAATTTGAGCAAACTGTTCAGAGCGCAATAAAATACCCAAACTTGTCGCCTGCATGACAAGAACGTCTTCGTATTTATCGACAATCAAGCCGGACAGGGCGTCCCCTTCGGAGTTAATTAGACGCGTTGCCTGAGAATAATATCCCAGTTCTTTTCTCAAATCAATTGCCGCCTGAATCCGTTTCGTCCAAAAGGCGCCGTCTAAAGACTCCGATCCATTCCAAGTGTACAGGCGTACACGTATTTTACTGTGAGAGTTGTATATGCCTCGGGCGAAGAATCGTCCTTTGTCGGTGAACACGTCAACGACGCTACCGTCAGACAAGGTCGGTTCCTGAGTGGACGTGGGTATCTTCGAACCAGGCTTTTTCGGAGGCATAACTTCGTCCGTCTGCCCGTGCGGCTTCGCACCTTGCGGAGAGTTGGATAAAGCGATTGGTTCTAAAGAACCGTCGAGAATCCAAGGATGACCGCCCAGCAGGGCGCGGAGCTTGTTTGGTTTGAGAGTAACGCGTTGCGTTGCGCGTGGATTGAAAGGCGGTAATGGAGCGACCATCGGGAGCGGAATTACGCATTCGCCGTTAGGCGAACTTTTAGTTGCGAGTGGATAGCCTCACGCGAAGTTCGCCAAGTTCGCAAAGTGTTAAAAATTTGAATTATTACTTAGCGTACTTTGCGTACTTTGCGTGAGATTTTATTTTCTGCTTTTTTAGTTGCGAGTAGTAGTTTAGACAAGAGGCAGCAGAGAAATTCTACTACTGCCTCTTGCCTACTGCCTACTGCCTAAATAAACTACTTCAGGAATTCGCGAACGCTTTCCAGCTGTCCGGCGGATCCGAGAACGGTGTTCTTGTGAATGATGTATTCAGCGTAAGCAGCCATGAATTTCTTTCCTGGCGGGCGCAGGTCGAAGTTCTGCGGGTTGGCGAGGAATTCTTCACGGTGAATGGCGCACCATACCAGACGTCCGTCGGTGTCGATGTTAATCTTGCAGACGCCGAGCTTGGCGGCGGGCAGGTATTCGGCTTCGTTTACGCCGGAAGCGCCAGCGAGCTGACCGCCAGCGTTGTTGATGCGCTGTACCCATTCCTGCGGAACGGAAGAGGAGCCGTGCATAACCAACGGGAAGTTGGCGGGAATGGCTTTCTGGATTTTTTCCAGAACGTCAAAGTGCAGACCCTGTTTTCCGGAGAACTTGAACGCGCCGTGGCTGGTGCCGATAGCAACCGCGAGGGAGTCGCAGCCGGAACGTTCGATGAATTCAGCGGCGGCGCTGGGGTCGGTCAGTTTGACGTCGGCGACGATGTCTTCTTCGACTCCGCCGAGCTGTCCGAGTTCAGCTTCAACGACGATGCCCTTGTCGTGGGCGCGATCGACAACGCGGCGAGTGATTTCGATGTTCTTTTCGAATTCTTCAGCCGAGGCGTCAATCATAACGGAGGAATAGAATCCGCTGTCGATGCAGTCGTAGCAGGCTTCTTCGTTGCCGTGATCCAGGTGAACGGCGAAGATGGCTTCCGGGAAAACCAGTTCCGCAGAACGAATCAGACCTTCCAGGAATCGCTTGTCGGTATAGGAACGAGCGCCTTTGGAAATCTGGATGATAAACGGAGCGCTTTTAGAAGCGTCGCTGGGATCTTCGTTCTTGGCGGACTTGCCAAGGTTGCCGCGGAACAGACCGACGATCTGTTCGAGGTTATTGATGTTGTAAGCGCCGATAGCGTATTTGCCGTAGGCATGCTTAAACAGTTCGGTGGTGGTTACGATCATCTCGATTAATCCTTCTGCGAGGTTGACTCGCAATAAATTGCGGAACCAGTCGTGGCGATTGTACGCTTCGCCTGACCGTTCCTTGATACAGTAAATTTACTGTTCCCTATTCTATATTATTTTACTGATTTGTCAAGAGGCGGAAAAGTAGGGAATAGGGAGTGGACAATAGGGAATAGGGCTGGGCGTTAATGGGAACCCCTTCCAGAAAATTCCCAGCCCTAAAATGTTATTTCCCGATCGTCCACAAGGGGGAAATCGTCATTTGATCTACGTTAAACAGCTTGTACAATACCGGAATATCGCTGAACATTAACCCGAAAAACACGACCGCGCAAATAACAAGGTAAATCATCAACCCCTTTTGTTTATACAAATGCTCTGGCGCCTGAACAGGCGAATCCGGTAAAAAGGTAACGTGCAGATACATCGCAAAAAAGCCTGCTATAAATGGCATCGAAAGTATCAGTTCTAAATGATAGCGGACGATAAAAACGCCTAAAAACAGAGCGCAGGTGATAGCGTAAAAGAACATCGAAACCATGAGCCGGTCGAGATTGTACCATTTGAAACTGCGTCGATAGGCGGCAGCGGCTTCTGGGTCGTTAATGCTTTTGTATTCCGCCCATCGTTTAGCCGCCATAAAAAACGCCCCTGCCATCCAGTAGGCAACCATCAGGCTTATCGGCGGGACAACGTCTGCCGTCAAGGCGAACCAGCCCAGCAGAAGACGAATCGGGTTGTTGACCGATTCGCTTAAAACGTCTAAATACGGGAGTTCTTTTGACCGAATCGGCGGAATGTTGTAAATCAACCCCATAATCAACAGCCATGCCGCTGATGCGAAAAACCAAACGTTGATCTGCCACGACATCCACAACCCCAAAACGCCCAAAAGTATCCATTCCAAATACGCTATAGGCAATTTAACCTGTCCGGACGGTATTGGACGAAACCGCTTTTTGGGGTGCGCCATGTCGGTTGGAGCGTCTAAAATCTCGTTGATAACGTAGTTGCTCGACGCCACAATGCACGTAGCGGCAAACGCCCACGCGATATTGAGCCAAATCGGAGGATGACTAAGCTGAGCGATAAACTCTGGTTTATAAAAAAAGACCAAAACGGTTCCCAAAAGCATGAAAACGTTTTTGAACCAGTGGTCTGGACGGGCAATGGAAATATAGGG
>JAZQDP010000201.1:0-2362 GCA_045546875.1 Thermoguttaceae bacterium
ATCACAAGTTCGTTTGGCAGTATTGAACCACATTTATTGCCAAATTATGTATTGAACGACAAACAAGACGTCAAAAACGCAATAAGTCGGATCGTAGCCATGTCGTTCTGTGAGCCAAGGAGTTGGGTCTAGTCATTGTCTTCCTAAGACCGCTTGGCCTCCGACTTATCACAAGTTCGTTTGGCAGTATTGAACCACATTTATTGCCAAATTATGTATTGAACGACAAACAAGACGTCAAAAACGCAATCCACGAAATCATGGGAACTCCGGCACAATTCCGTGGGTCAACCGATTCTGCGCAATCCACATTGGGCGAAACGCAAATAGTGACGTCGCAAGCGTCCGGTCGCCAAGACGCAATTATTCGCGCATTGGAACGTGGGCTTGACCGTTATTACAAATTGCTTGTCCAAATGTTCAAGGTTTGGTATAGCGAACCACACAATTTCGCGTGTCGCGACAATGACGGCAAGTTTATTTCCGTTGAATTGTCCCGCGAACGAATCCCGGACGTGGCATACGTTTCCGTTGAACACGGCACGACCATGAAACAAGACAAATACCGCCAAGAAAATATCGCAATGATGTTGGCACGTCTTGGTTTGATTGACCCATACAACCTATTCAAAGACCTCGGCATGAAGAACGCCGACCAACGATATGAAACATTGGTCAAGTTCAAAATGTCGCCGGAATCATTATCGGAAGACGTCAAACAAGAGAATCAAAACCGCATGGCATATATTGACTTTGCTTGTATTATGAACGGCGAGGACGTAAAAGGTCATGACGACGTGGACGCCGAACATATATTGGCACACCGCGCGCAAATCACGACCGACAAATTCTTATACGCACCACGTCAACGCCAAGAAAAAATGTTGGCACATATTCAAGAGGAAGTCCAATTATTGTCCACACGCGTCAAATTACAAGAAGCGTCAATGGCGGGATTATTGGTTGACCCGAATATACCAGTTACACCAGACGTTCCAGAGGTTCCGCAACAACCACAAATGCCGGGCGGTATGCCACCAATGGGCGGTCAACCACCAATGCCGACGGGCGAACAACTCATGGCGCAGGGCGGTATGCCAGCACCGCAAATGGGCGGCGATATGGTAATGGGTGTTCAAAATGCCGTTCCACCGGTTGAACAAATGGCGCAACCGGGCGGCGAATTGGGCGCATTGTTAGGCACACAATAGACATTTCGTTCATGGTCTGATATAATTAAACCATTAACAACTTAAAGGAAAGGCAATCAGCCATGAACGACTTGACAGAAATTGCGTTGAACGCGTTGGAACGTGAAGAAGCCAAAGACGCGAACAACGAAAATGACACCACCAATGACGGCGCGGACGAAAAAGATACGTCCAACAATGCCGACGGTGGCGACAATGACGCCGACGACGAGGGCGACACCGAATCCGAACAAAACACCGACGACAACGACGGCGGTGATTCGGACGACGAGAAATCCGACGACGCCGACGAAAAGTCTGACGACGACGATTCCGAAGACAATGACGAATCCGAATCGGACGACAAAAAAGAAACCAAGAAAAAACCCGACGAAATGACGGACGAGGAGTTTGAGGAACTTGCGAAAAAACGTGGGTATTCCAAAAACAAAACCGACGACGACGCGGACGACGAAAAGAAAAAGGCGGACGAAGAAGCGAAACGCCGCATGGACGCAATCAACGCGATTCCGAAACCAAAAGAATTGGACGCGGACACGTGGGGCGCAATGCCACCAATGAATAAGATTATTTATTCACGATTACCGTTTATTACCGTGCGTGGTAAAGACGGCGACGTCAAAATTAAAACGCCGGAACAATTACCGGACGATTTCGAGTTCGCAAGCGACAAAGCCCGCGCGCAATATACCAATGATATTCAAGCGCAGGAAAACATGGCGCAACAAATGGCAAATGCGATTCAAGGGCAAGCCCGACAGCAACAAGTGTCGGCACAACAACGCGAACAAGCACGTGCCATTATTCGCGAAGTCACCGATTTACAAAAGACCGGTGATTTGCCAACGCCAAAATCACAACCGAATACGCCGGAGTTCAATACTGACCCCGCCGTTGCCGTAATCAACAAAGTGTTGGGCTACCAAGCGCAACGTGCAGCACAGGGCGTCAAATTGTCCGTTCACGACGCATTGGTATTATACCGTGCGGAACACCCGGACGATTTTAAGAAACCGGAAACGAATACCAAAGCCAAAGGCGACGAAGAACGAAAAAACATTGCCAAAAAGGTTGCGGGCAATAACAAATCAACCAATAAAACCGCCGCGGAAGAATCCGGCGACAACAAACGCAAATACTACCGTCCGGGC
>JAZQDP010000202.1:0-7079 GCA_045546875.1 Thermoguttaceae bacterium
TTTTGAGCGCATGTCCGTGGGCTTACGCCCCACGGTTACATTTGTGGCGCCCCTTTCGGGGCTAATGACAATCATATCTGATTGCTAATGCTCCGGACTTGTCATCTTGCCTATTTTCGCAACCCAAAATTGAGCGCACCCTCAGAGAACCAAACTGAAAACCCCCTATTGCAAAATTATTAATATTGGGATAGAATATACTAAAGAGACTTGGATTTTTTCGGAATAAGCTCCTGGCTGTTAGATCCCAGCTCCCAGCTTATTTATCCAGTTTCTAACGTTAATCGTTAAATCCTGAGAACCTCGAACGCCCAAGCTAATGACTAGCGGCTAACAGCTAGAGGCTTCTTAAAATAATTCGTCTGTATCGTTTACCCGTACCCACTTGCCCGTTATGAGATGTCCATATTGCCGCGAAGACAACGATAAAGTCATTGATTCCCGAACCGCTCAGGACGGAGCCGCGATTCGTCGCCGTCGGATGTGTCTTTCTTGTAATCGACGCTTTACGACATACGAAAGCGTCGAAAAGACCGCGTTGAAAGTGATTAAGCGCGACGGCGTGCGCGTTCCCTACGACCGGTCAAAGCTGCGCGCGGGAATAGAAAAAGCTTGTTGGAAACGTCCGATTTCTGCAGAACAGATAGACGCTCTAATTGACCGGATAGAATCTATGGTTGAAACGAAGTTTGACTCCGAGGTGGACTCGAAATTCCTGGGCGAAGCCGCTATGGAACAGCTTCTGTCGATTGACGAAATCGCCTATATTCGCTTTGCGAGCGTTTACTTGCAGTTCCAGGACGCGCACGAGTTCGTCAAAGGTCTCGACGCCGTTCTCAAAGCCGAGTAGGGGTAATTGGAGTTTGTGTGGCGGGTAATACCCGCCGTCCGGAGGCGTAATCCCCGCCTCCCGAAAATTACCCGCTCCCCGGAGAGGTTATTGTTATCTTCTTCTGACAAAGTTGTTATAGACAATCTGACCAACGGTTGCAGCCGCTTCCGCCATCATTTCGTTATCGTTAAAAAGCCGCGTGAAAAAGTCGTCGTTCATTTCGTATCGCTGAGCCGCTACGCGAGGGAAAATTGACTCGAAGTACGACATAAACATATTCTGATCGTTGGTTTGAGCGAAGTTTTGCAGCGATTGATCGGCGGCAAAGTCGTTGACCAGCTGCTGAAGAACTTTGTCCATTTCGGTAAACTCCGTACCGTATTTTTCGTTGATCTTTTCCACCAGTTCAGAAAGCGGACTCTTTTTCTGCTCTTTTCGACCCGCTTCGCCGGTGATGGGCTTAAACCCTTCAGGAGTAGGATTGACGTTGATTTCGCCTTCAAAGGTTTTTTCTAACTTGTAATATTCCAGCAACAGTTTGTCGTCCAGATTGACTCTCTGCGTAACGTCTTTTGGCAGCTGAGCCGCCAGAAAATTGGCGTACACGCTGAATTTATGCAGCGATTTATCGAAAAGACGGCATACTTGAGTTATAAACGCATAGATGCGATTGAACCGGTTAATCGTGGTTTTGAACGCGTCTCGACGTTCTTCGGGCAAATTGACATAGCGGTCGAGCGCCGGTGAGATTTGCGCCTGAAGCGTTCCGAGGTCGCCAACTTGCTGAGCCTGGGACGAGAAAAACAGATCGGCGAATTTCTCATATTCCAGTTGTGTATACACGTGGAATTCGTCCAGCGTATTTTTCAACGTGTAAACGACGTTCGGGTCGGTTTCCTCTTCCAGAATCGTTTCTTCATAATACGGCTCAAACGCTCTTTGAATATCTTCAGCCGTATTCTCAAAATCCAGAACGAACGTGTCTTTTTTACCCTGCATGGTGCGATTGAGTCTGGAAAGCGTCTGAACGGCTTTTACGCCGGAGAGCTTTTTATCGACAAACATCGTATGAAGCAGCGGCTCGTCGAATCCGGTTTGATATTTTTCCGCAACGATGAGCATGCTGAAATTATCGCTGTTAAATTCAGCTGGAAGAGCTTTTTCGCTAATGTGGTTTCCATCTTTATCGACGTTCATATTCTCTTCTGTGTAATTTTTCCCGTCGTCTGGAACCTCGCCGGAAAACGCTACCAGAACGTCCAGATCGGTATAATGTTTTTCTCTGATTTGCCGTTTGAATTCCAGAAAATAACGAACCGCGTGAAGTCTTGAGGGGGTAACGACCATTGCTTTGGCGCGGCCTCCGATTTTATTTTTGGTTACGTTTCGGAAATGTTCCAGCATAATCGTTGTTTTTTGAGCGATGTTATGCGGATGGAGCGATTCATATTGGCGAATCGCTTTGATTCCGGCAGCGTTATCGAGTTCCGGATCGTCTGAAAGCCGTTTGACGATTTTGTAATACATGCTGTACGTCATGTAATTTTGCAGGACGTTGAGAATGAACCCTTCGTCAATCGCCTGACGCATTGAATAGATATGATGCGGGTGATATTTCCCCTGATCGTCTTTCCAGCCAAAGAGGTTGAGCGTTTTCGCTTTGGGCGTGGCGGTAAAGGCGAAGAAAGACAAATTGGGCTGACGTCCCTGAGCGGCAAGTTCGTTGAGCAGCTTGTCATCGTCGTCTTCCCGGTTTTCTTCTTCCTGATTCTCCTCCTGGGCGTACTGTTCCAGAATGCTCTCCTTGTCCGCCAGCGCGATTTTGAGTCTCGTTGCCGACTTGCTCGTTTGAGAAGAATGAGCTTCATCGACAATTATGGCAAAGCGATTGCCTTGCGCCCGGATGTCTTTATAGATTATCAGAAATTTCTGAAGCGTTGTGATGATAATTCCCGCTCCGGACTCAAGCGCCGTTTGAAGCTGTTTGGAATTCTTGTCAATCTTCTGCACCAGACCCGGAACGTGGTCAAACTGATAGACCGTCTCTTGCAGCTGGGAATCCAGAATTCGCCGGTCGGTAACGATTATAACCGACTTGAATATTTTTTCGTTGGCGCTGTTATGCAGACCGGAAAGCCGATGAGCCAGCCACGCTATCGAGTTGGATTTCCCGGAACCGGCTGAATGTTGAATAAGATAATTCTCTCCCGCGCCGTGAAGTTTGACTGCCCCCAGCAGTTTGGTTACAACGTCCAACTGATGGTATCGGGGAAAGATAATCCGTTCGCTGACAACCGCCCCGGTTTGACTGTCTTTTTTAACTTGTAGATGAAGATATTTATGCAGCAGTTCCTGCAACGAATCTTTGTAAAGAACTCGCTCCCACAAATACGATACGGCGTAGCCGGACGCCGGCGTCGGGTTTCCCGACGTTCCGACTTTGCCGGCGCCGTTGCTTCCCTGATTAAACGGCAGAAAATACGTCTTGCTCCCTTCCAGCCGGGTTGTCATATAGACGTTGGTTAAATCGACGGCGAAGTGAACCAGAATTCGTTCCTTGAATTTGAAAATCGGGTCTTTTCCGTTCCGGTCAAATCGGTACTGTTCCAGAGCGTTTTGAACGTTCTGCCCGGTAAACTGGCATTTCAATTCCATGGAAACGACCGGAATGCCGTTGACCATCAGAACAATATCGACGCTGTTTTGATTGCTGGGGCAGTAATGCAGCTGACGGACGCACATAAATCGGTTGGATTCGTATAGCGCCTGCGTAGTCTGATTGATAGTCGTTTCCGGCTTCCAGAAGATTGCATAGAACTTGTTTCCCCGGTCGATAAACCCCTGACGCAAAACTTTGAGCAGTCCAACATGATGAGTTTCGTCACAGAACCGTTTAATAATTTGCGATTCGCTCTGGTCGCCGTAAATGCGGACGTGTTTTTCCCACGTCTTTGGCTGACTGGTTTTGATAAAATCGATAAACGCCGTTGTATCCAGCCCAAGCGATTTATCAAAGTTCGGGGACGAACTTTTAATATATCCGCCTTCTGAGCAAAGGTACTTTTCTATATCTTCTTCCAGTTGTTTTTCTCGAATATCCATAGTATTATATTTCTCGTTTGCCGGTTACGGTTTCGTAAATCAACGACTTTTTATATTCTGTCAGCTTCTCAATTAACGCGCTCTTCTTCGCAATTACAGAATCTATAGAAGCGCACCGCTCGTCCAAATAATCAGCGATTTGACGTTGCTCGGATAGAGGGGGAAGGGGAATACTAATAGCCATAAATTCTGTCGAATACGTTCTCCAGCGCATTGCCATTATTCCACGCCCGTTTTTATAGCAATCCCCATTAAAACCAGGAGTTCTAAAGAAGTAATGATAATATCTGCATTCTATGCTATCAGAAGGTTTATATACATCGTAAGCAGGACTTGTAACGCCTTCATATTGTGAACGTCCAATTGCTCCCATCCAACAAAGAATGATGTTAACAATTATATCGTTATAAAACACTTTTTTGTATCCATCAGCATTTGACGCTTTATTACCACTTGCGGTATTGGTTTCGTCTAAATCAGAGTGTTGAAGAACCCCTTTATCAGTATACAAAGATATTAAATTAACTTGGTTAAGTGGAAGAAAACTTCTTTCATTACGTAACGTAAAAACATTTTTGATTCTAACCTTTTCCCAGTCCTCTGGAATTTCTCCGATCCATTCGATACCGGAGTCTTTCATTTTGGCTTTGGGGTTGAGACCTTTGGTAACGGTTTGCGTTATGAGCGAGCGCTTGTATTCCTGCAGCTTCTCAATTACCTGCTTTTGCTTCTCAATCGCCGCGTCAATCCGACCACACTTCTCGTCCAAATAATCAGCAATTCGCTCCTGTTCGGTAAGGGGAGGAAGGGGAATATAAATACCACGTATATAGCTTTCATTTGCTCGCGGCATTTTAGAACCATACGTAGACTGATTCACGGTGTCAACGAAGCCTGGGGATATTAATAAATTCCAAAAGTATCGTGCTGAATAATTATTATTTATTCTCAATATACAAAATTCACTAGAACAACAACCTTCTTCTATTGCATGAAATACTTTTGCTAAATATGGACGTAATTTACCCCACAAAATATCATTTGCTTGAAATAATAAAGCTTGACTTTTATCATATTCAGAATCGGTATCAATAAATCGACCATTTCCACTTACAATATTTTCCAAACCAATATATTTCAATGTTGTATTAGATTCACCAACCTTTACAACGGGAGAATCCGCACAATATTTTATTCTTCTAACCTCCCACCCCTCTGGAATCTCCCCGATCCATTCGATGCCGCTGTCTTTCATTTTTCTCATGGCGTTTGTCTCCCGTTGTTTACTTTTTGAGGATCGCTTTTAAGTCGTCGTCGAGTTCTTTTTCCAGCTGACGAATTTCTGTCATGATTTCGTCTGTTGGGCGCGGGGGCTGGTATTTATAGAAGTATCGCGTAAACGGGATTTCGTAGCCGACTTTGGTTTTCTTCTCGTCAATCCAGGCGTCCGGAGCGAAGGGTAACACCTCGCGTTTGAAGTATTCGTCAACGCTTTGAGTCAGGGGGACGTTTTCCGTATCGCGTTTTGAGGAGTCCGGCTGGGGCTGACCTTTCTTTAATACCGGTTTGCCTTGTTCGTCCAGCAGCGGACGTTCAACGGTAATCTTTTTGTATCCGAATTCCTCGTTTTTGAAGATTAAACTGATCGGGCTTTTTCGGAACTCGCCGTACAGTTTCGTTATCTTGTCGATGGCGTCCTGCGGGATGTCGTTTCGTTTGTTTCCTAACGCCTTTCTCCGCTTTTCAAATAGTTCCGAGGCGTTAATAAGCTGCACTTTGCCTTGTCGCCGGGTTCCCCTTTTCTTGTTGGACAGGACCCAAATATAAGTTGCGATGCCCGTATTATAAAAGATGTCGTTTGGCAGGGCGATAATCGCTTCGAGGAGGTCGTTTTCGAGAATATAGCGCCGTATTTCCGACGGACCGCTTCCGGCGTCTCCGGTAAACAGGGGCGAACCGTTATGAATAATCGCGATTCGGCTTCCGCCGTCTTGCGGGTCTTTCATTTTCGAAATTGCCGTTAAAAGAAAGAGCATCTGCCCGTCGCTGGACGGAGGCAAGCCCGGTCCGAACCGTCCTGCAAATCCTTTTTTCGCTTCCGCTTTAACGGCGTTTTCTTCGTTTTTCCATTCTCGCCCAAAGGGCGGATTTGAAATGATGTAATCAAAGCGATAGTCCGCGAACTGGTCGTCTGAAAGCGTGTTGCCGTCCTTGATGAACTCGGCGTCGTCGCCTTTAATAAGCATGTCCGCTTTGCAGACGGCAAAGGTCTGATCGTTGAGTTCCTGACCGTATCCAATGATCCGTGTTGAGGAGTTGAGTTCGTGAATGTATTCTTCCGCAACGGACAGCATTCCGCCGGTTCCGCAGGCGCAGTCGTAAACGGTTTTGATGACGTCTGAGCCGGTAAGGGCTTCCGCGTCGTCGGAAAACAGAATGTTGACCATGAGCCGAATCACTTCTCGGGGCGTGTAGTGCTGCCCGGCGTCCTCGTTGTGGGCTTCTGAAAATCGACGAATAATCTCTTCAAAAACATAGCCCATTTCCAGATTGGAAACGCGAGCCGGGTGCAAGTCCGCCCTCGGCGTGGTAAATTCTTTGAGAACGATGTACAGAATCTTCTTGTTCGCCATGTACGAAATTTGCGTGTCAAATTTGAACTTGGCGATGATGTTCTGAACGTTTTCGCTAAATCCGTTTAGATAATCTCGAAAGTTGGCTTCGATGTTGTCCGGGTCGTCAATGAGCTTCTCGAAAGTGAATTTGCTGACGTTGTAAAACGCTCTTCCAGACGCCTGACGGAGCAGAACGTCTCGCTGCGCCATCGATTTGACTTTTTCGTACCGTTTCAGAACCGCCTCTTTCGTGTCAGCCAGAACGCAGTCAAAACGCCGAATGACAGTCAAAGGCAGTATGACTTCTCCGTATTCGTGCGGCTTATAAGAGCCGGTGAGTTTGTCCGCAATTGCCCAAATTAAATCTGCTTTTTCTTTTATGGTTGACGCAAGAGTCATAGTATTATCAGGATAAAGTTAAAAAATATGTGATGTTCGTATTACATATTTTACCACGAGAGAGAAACTGCGTCAAGCGCGATTTTGTCAGAGAATCTTTGGTGGGTGCGTTCAAAATTGGGGGGCAAGAT
>JAZQDP010000203.1:0-2491 GCA_045546875.1 Thermoguttaceae bacterium
GGGCTGTAGATTGTATCGGCGCTCCTTCCCTCCGGCGGCTTACGCCAGCCGGTTACACACGTTCCGCCCCTCCGGGGCTGTAGATTGTATCGGCGCTCCTTCCCTCCGGTGGCTTACGCCAGCCGGTTATACACGTTTCGCCCCGCCGGGGCTGATTAAAATTATGAGTTATACCCAGCTTTACTATCATATTGTTTTTGGCGCTAAGTCAAGCGAACCTGTAATAACAAAAAAATATAAGGAAGATTTATATGCATATATTTGGGGGATAATCAAAAATGAAGGATGTACGTTATTGCGTATTGGCGGGATTGAAAATCATATACATATTTTGACTTCCAATCCTCCTACGATAGCAGTTTCCGATTTTGTAAGAATTGTTAAATGCAATTCGTCCAAGTGGCTGCAAGAGGAACCAGAGAATCGCAAAAAATTTCCGTTTTTTCAGGGCTGGGCAGAAGGTTATTGTGCGTTATCATATTCCCATAGAGAGCGCATGATGATTCTGAATTATATTAAAAACCAGGAAGAACATCATAAACGCGAAAGTTGGCGTGATGAGTTTATTCGTCTGCTCAAAGAATATGATATTCAATTTGAGGACAAATATTTACCGCCATACTAAATTCCTGTTATAATAGATTAGTAGGAAATAGCTCCAGCGTCAGCCGGTGGGTGCGTTCAAATTTTGGGCGCTATGTGGATGGAGATTGATGATGCGAAGTGCAAATAATCCTAGCCCTGAAAGGGCGACAAGTATATAACCGGCGGGCGTAAGCCTCCGGGTAAGCGTGGAGATAGATATCCCCATAGCAATAGTGATACGATCCTAGCCCTGAAAGGGCGACACAAACGGACGGCATCGGCTCCGCGCCTTCGGGACGGAATCCCCTATATACTATTATTATGATTTTCCAGCCGACACTGGTTTTGATATACCTTAGATTTTAATACAAATGAACACAAGCATATTTTCCAGAATTGTCATGACACAAATGAGCAGATTTGCATTGATCGCGATACTGTTGTTTTTCTGTATTGGCGCCGTTTCAGGCGCGGCGGAGGAATCGACCAAAACGTCGGGAACGGGATTTGTCGTTAGTTCTGACGGGTACGTCGCAACGGCGTTTCACGTAATAGCCAACGCGACGTCCTCGACGGTAATTTTTACTGACAATACCGGCAAACAGACAGTCTTTCCCGCAACCGTAGCGGCAGTTGACCCGGCAAACGATTTGGCTCTGCTGAAAATTCAAACGGAAGGACGGCAGTTTCGTCCCGCGCCGATTCCGATTAACGTTCAGCGGCAGCGAATCGGAGATGAAGTTCTGGTCATAGGCTATCCGTTTCTTGACGCGTTGGGTCTTTCCGCCAAAATGAACAAAGGCATGATTTCCGGCTTTGTCGGCGATTTCCTTCAGTTGGATGCGGCGGTTAATCCCGGCGTTAGCGGCGGTCCGGTATTTAATCAGAACGGAGAAGTTGTTGCGATTACTACCGCCAAGCTGGCAGGGTACGAGGTTTCCAACGTCGGACTGTGCATTCCGTCCTCGCGGCTGGTTCGGTTTATGGACTCTGCCGACGTTAAAAACGGGGCGAAGTCGAACGGATCGGTTACGCCGTCACAGCTGTTTGAAAACGTTAGCCCGTCGGTGGCGCTGATCGTTTCTCAGACCGCAAAGAAGCCAATGATGGCTGTCCGCCAATCGCCAACCTCCGGCGCAGCGACAATGTTACAGTATAAAGACGGCGTAATTATCGCTCCCAATCGTCAGGCAGCCGTCGCGCCGGATCAGGTTTCCAAAAGCTCTCTTTCCGGCGGTCAAACGTGGCTGGCGCCCAAAGCGGCGCCGGGGCAGTCGTCCGGAGACGGAAAGACGACGCCGTTGTCGCCGTTGCAATACATCGAAACGGTAACGGCAAAGGCGGGCGTTGTTGCCTCCCCTCGCAGCGCGTGCTCTCCCAACGGGGCTGTTGTAGAATCCCGACTTGACAACGGGGGAATTATTATCGGGCTGGAAATAACGTTCTCGAGAACGACCGGCGTGGCAAGCATTACGCCGTTGTACGCTGCGTTGTCTAACGGCGCGAGAACCTTTGTTCGAGGGAAAACCATCGGGCATCCTTCGATTACAAAAACTCAAATTCTCGCCAAAGAGGGCTACGCTCTAACCGGATTAAAAATCGTCTGCGACGAAAACGAGTCCGGCTGCGGCGGATTGCAGGTGCAGTTTTCTCGCGCAGACGGCGCCAGAACGCTCGGCAACGATTCGTACGTTTCCCGATTCGTTGGACGCGGGGAGCCTCAGAAGGCGGCAACGTTTGTTGCCAACGGCGGCTTTTTCGTCGGATTAACAGGCGTTGTTGACGACAGCAAAAAACTCCTCAAATCGATTGGCGTTATCGTTGCCCCGGGAGTGGAGTAGCGCGGGCGACCCCGTATGCAATCGACAATCGTACCTGTTTTTGCAACCCAAGTTTTATCGTATCC
>JAZQDP010000204.1:0-10286 GCA_045546875.1 Thermoguttaceae bacterium
GTTACCCCCAAATGCAGGGGAACGTCTGGACGCTGCGCCGCAAAGAGACGGTTTGCTTTTAACGTCAGGTATGGGTCAGACTCCTTAATCGAGACGCAATAACGAGTAAATCCGATAGAATCGAGGAAAAGAGCGTGTTCCAGCGCGCTGTCAAGCATGGGGGAGAGCATATCGTCAGGCGAATACTTGTCCTTTTTGGCGGGATCGACTGAGCCGCTATTGACGCCGATTCGCAGCGCGCAGTCGTTCTCGACCGCCACGTCGACAATATATTGAACCTTCTCTTGCCATGGACGCTCCGGTTCAAAATGATAGAGATGCCCTGGGTTATACCTTAACTTGTCCACCCACGGGGCAGCCAACTGCGCCATGCGGTAATTTTCCTGCAGATCGACAGACAAATTGATCTGTCGTTGGTCTGTTTGAGTCCGTTGACGAATTTCCGGCAGCGCGGCGGCGTCTTTCGGGTTGTCAACCGCAATTCGTACAAGCCGTGCGCCGGCATCGTAGAGCAAATTGGCTTGTTTTACTACTTTATCCACATCGTACGTTTTAACAGCGCACATGGACTGAACCATCACAGGGTTTTTGCCCCCAATGCAAACATTACCGATCTTAATTTCTCTCGATTCCATGGAAAATAACGCCCTTTGCAAATGTTTATGTCTGTTTATTTTAACTCAAATCTATTTTGAGGTTTTAGATTAAACGATTAGGTAAACCTTGACGATAATATCAGTGTGAAAAATAGGGTTTTTTTCACGATTTTTCGATTTGAACGTAATTTGTGTTGTATACTGTTTATAGCACAAATTGGCGATAACGTCAAGAATTATTATTTTGACGTAAATTTTAATTTTACAGCTAATAGTAGTAACATTTTTTTGGAGAAAACACCGTGAACCAGGAAATTAACGTAATGGCTCTGGCTAAAGGAACTGAACGCTATGTATTCCTTTTTGATGATGAAAGTCGTAGCGAAGCTCTCAAAATGCTAGCCAGGTACGCTTCCAATCCGGATTTAAGTTTTACATGGTACGACGCCGCAGTATTGAGTCAGAAAATTCGTCATGAAGCGCCCCAAATGCGCGTTGCGGCTCACGTCAATGAATCCTCGTTTAAAAACCAGTAACCATTATTTCTTCCGGCAAGTCCCGTATTGACGCTAAAATTGTTCGTGGCAAGCAGTTAAGACCAGGTTCTTAAACCTTGCAGTTTCTCGTTCGTTCAATTCCGTTTACGTTCAGTTTGGGTCTTGCCGAAAGAGCCGGGTTGTATTCCTGTAATTATTTCCTCCAAAGCGTTATTATGGCGTCAACGCTGTCTTCTCTAATCGGTTCGTATTTGACGCACCTTTCTGTTGAACGCAATGCGTCTGGATTCACGGTCAAAAGCTATCGTGAAGATTTGTCGCAATTAGACGAATATCTCAAAAAGGAAAATCGGGGTCGGAGCGTTCAAATAACGTCGATTTCCACATCGCTCTTGCGCGGATATGTGTCATGGCTGACGGAACAAAATTACAATCCCTCGACAATTTCCCGGCGGATGGCGTCTTTACGCAGTTTTTTCAAGTTCTGTCAGCGTGAAGAACTCATCGAAAAGAACCCGGCGGCTCCGCTGCGAAATCCTCGTCAACACCGTCGATTACCGCATTTTTTATCAACGAAAGAAGTGGAATTGTTGCTTTCTGCGCCGCCGGAAGCGACGGTGATGGGCATTCGCGACAGGGCGATTCTCGAAACGATGTACAGTACAGGCGTGCGCGTTGGAGAACTGGTTGCGCTGTCGGATGAAGACGTTGACGAATCTCAGCAGGTCGTTCACGTTTTGGGAAAAGGGAAGAAAGAACGCATTGCGCCGTTGGGGTCGTTTTGTCTCCAGGCGTTAGCGCAGTGGCTTGAAGTTCGAAACGTCAACGTTCCTCAAGGGGTTCCGGTCCCGCTGTTTACCAATAAATTCGGATCCCGGCTTACAACGCGTTCCGTTGGCAGAATGTTAGAAAAGTATATCGCTCAGACGGGGTTGGACGACCGAACGTCCCCTCACACGCTGCGCCATTCTTTCGCGACCCATCTGCTCGACAACGGAGCCGATATCAGAGCGGTTCAGGAGCTTCTCGGTCATGCGAACTTGCAAACAACGCAAATTTATACGCACGTCAGCGCCGCCGCCCTTCGAGCGGCATACGAAAAAGCTCACCCCAGAGCGAGATTAAAGGAGGATTTCTAACAAAACGGCTTTTCCGTTTGCCATCAATCCGGGGCAATAATTTCCAATTTCCGCCGGGATATTAATCGGAACCGTCCCTTGTGAAAATTCCGATCTTTGGTATAACTACATCATCTAAATTAACAGAACAAAAAGTTTAACGAGATTTTATTATGAACGTTGTAATTTACCCTAATCCATCGTTGAAAATGGCGGCGCAGCCGGTATTGCGAATTGACAGCATTTTGCGTCAACAAATACAGGACATGTTTCAACTGATGTACGCAACCAACGGCATTGGTCTTGCGGGACCTCAAGTGGAATTGCCTTATCGCGTGTTTGTGATGAACTACACTGGCGACCCGGAAAAGAAAGACAAGGAAATGGTCTTTATTAACCCGGTTATTCTTCGTCGCAGCGGCAAGCTGGTTGTTCATGAAGAAGGCTGCCTGAGTTTCCCGGGCATTTTCGCCTCCGTTGTCCGACCGGAACGCGTTACCGTTCGCGCCTTTAACCTTAAAGGGGAAATGTTTACTGCAACCTTTGAAGCTCTGGCGGGCAGATGCGTTCAGCACGAGTACGATCATTTGGACGGCTATTGTTTTATTGATCGTCTGGAAGAACCCGAACGCAGACGGATTCAAAAGAAGCTCGATAAACAAATCGAACGTTATAACGCAGGCGAAACAATTAATACCGGCGTTGAAAATAAAGAACCGGAAAACGCATCCTCAGAGGAAAGCTCGGCAACGGAACAATAACCAAAGGTTTTAACATGGGGCGCCCCGTCGGTTTATACATTTCGCCCTTTCAGGCTAAAATGGATTGATGGTTCACGCCAAACAAACGCGTCCACACGTTGCGCCAAATTTAAACGTTTTCCGTATTTTGTGTATTTCTACACACCCCTTGTTTTTGTCAAAATTTGATATAAAATACTCAAAATTATCAGATTGCAAACGCATTGAAATGGAATCACAACAATTCCGTCAAGATGCAAACCCTGCCTGTTATTTTGTCGTTTAAATTAATTTAACTGTTACTTACTTCCTGTTTACATATAAGGAGATATAAACGATGTTTGACGTAACCGCTGTTGTAGGCGCGACCGGCGCTGTTGGTACTTTGATCCGAGAAATCATGGAAGCCAGAAACTTCCCGTCCAAAAAAGTGAAGTTCATCGCTTCTAAACGTTCAGCTGGTACGATTCTTAAATACAAAGGCGAAGACGTTGTCGTTGAAGAAATGCGTCCAGAAGCGTTCGAAGGCGTTGATTTGGTTATCGGTTCCACGCCGGACGAAATCGCCGCGGAATTCGTTCCGTGGGCGCGAGAAAAGGGCTGTCTGGTTGTTGACGAATCGGCGTACTACCGTATGCATGAAGACGTCCCGCTGGTTATTCCGGAAGTGAACCCGGACGCCGTTGACAACAACAAAGGAATCATTTCCAGCCCAAACTGCTCGACAACCCAAATGGTCATGGCGCTCAAGGCTCTGTACAATTACAGCAAGATTCGTCGCGTAATTGTTACAACGTTCCAGGCAACGTCCGGCGCCGGCGTAGCTGGCAACCGCGACCTGAAAAACGGTTCCGCCGCCGCGCTTCGCGGTGAAGAATACCAGTACGAAACGTTTGCTCACCCGATTGCGTTTAACTGCATGCCGCAAATCGGCTCGCCAAAACATCCAGACCGATTCCCCGGCTACACGTCTGAGGAAGTCAAGATGATTCTGGAAACATGGAAGATCATGGGTGACAACTCCTTTGGCGTCTGCCCGACATGCGTTCGCGTTCCAGTAGAAAACTGCCATTCAGAAAGCATTTCCGTCGAAACGGAACAGGAAATCACCGTCGAAAAAGCGCGCGAACTGTTTGCCGCGTTCCCGGGCATTATTGTCATGGACGATCTGGACAACAAGGTTTACCCCATGCCGTGTTTGTGCACCGGCAAAGACGAAACGTTTATCGGCAGAATTCGCAAAGACCCCAGCGCCCCGAACACACTCACGTTCTGGTGCGTTAGCGACAACCTTCGCAAAGGCGCGGCTACGAACGCCGTTCAGATTGGCGAACTGCTGGCGAAAAAGTTTTCAAAGTAAGATTCTGGCGAGCCGGGGTGCGTAAGCCCCCGGAAAATGTTCGCCAACGGCGGAAATTTGGCGGGTAATACCCGCCTCCCGGAGTTATATACATTTTGCCCTTTCAAGGCTGGATTTTTTGACGCTTCGCATCTTCAAAACCAATCCGCATCGTGCAACCAAAATTTGAACGCACTCGTTGCAACCTGTTCCCTTTAATGGTAAATATACTGAAACGACTTGAGTTTTTCTGATGTTAAGCCTCTAGCTGCTAGCTATTAGCTTGATAAACCTGATTCGTGCGTTATCGCAAGAAATAAGGATAACCAAGCTAGCGGCTAGTAGCTAATAGCTCATTTTTCGGGAAATTTCAAGTAGAACAAGTATCGTCTTATCCCGGATTCTCATCGTTTAACTTCCGGAAACCCTTTTGTTGAGACAATTTCAGGGTTTTCTGGTTCTCCAAAAATTAAATACGCATCGACCGATGGCGGCAGATAGTTTACGCCTTCTTTACCGAGAACGCACAAAGCCGTTGCCCAAATATCGGCTGTCATACAATTGTCAGCAATAACCGTAACGGAGACAGGGGCGGTTTCTTTGGAAACGGGTCTTCCGGTACGGGGGTCAATGATGTGGCTGTAATGCGTCCCGGCAATGTCAAAGCCCCGAAAGTACGACCCGCTTGTACAGACGGCTTTAACGACAGGTTGGTTGTCAACAACCGTTTTAAGGCGGAACCGTCCCCACGTTTGGCGAGTATTGAACGGATTAACAATCGCAAAAGTCCACGCGTCCCCCGATTCGGATTTTCCGTAAGCCGCGACGTCTCCGCCGATGTCAACCATCGCGCCCTCGGGATGAATGCGATTGGTAATTTCCGCCAATGCCAGGTCAATGCACCGACCTTTTGCAATGCCGCCCAAGTCTTTTTGATTCCGCTGATTTTGCGCTTGAAGAATCTGGTCGTCGGTCGGAAGTTTCCCGAGCTTGTCGGCTTGTTTCCACAGTTCTATTATCGGTCGGCAACAGACGTCAAACGCTCCGTGCGTTTCTTTGGCGGCAGCCTGGGCGGCGTCGAGGACAAAAGCCAATTCTTCTGACGGATTAGAAATCTTGCCGAGGTTGAGTTGAGATATTTCTGAATTTTCAATCCAATTGCTAAACGTTATCGTTTCCCGGCGACGCAATTGATTTTCGGTATATTGTAACGCTTTTAGCGCATCGGCTTGTTCCGCCTGAGAAGCCGTTGTTTTGAGAATAACGCCCAGGCGGCATTCTGTTCCCATAATCCCTTCCGGGGCGGTTTGAACAACCACAGCGGGCGGCGGAACGTTCGGCTTGAAAATCCCGGCAATTACGGTAAGGCACACAACCGCGATAAAAAAAATACCGAAAAGTAAACGCGTTGAAAAAGAGGTTTCTTCAGTCGGCGTTTGCTTTTCGTTACTTTGAGCGATAGCCATTGTTCTATCAATTATAATTCAAACGACGATATTAGTCTCCCAGATTAAGGCTTTTTAACTCCGCATCTGCTTCAGCTTGATCTCTCTTTTGAGCCGCTTCAGAAACGCCGTCGATTTCGCTGTATTCGTCGTCGTTTTCCGGGTTGAAATCCTCTGCCGGAGTTTGAGCGTCGTTAGCGTTATCTGCGTTTGGCGCAGAATCGCTTTCATCGGCTGCCTTTTCTGTTTTGGCGGCGCCAGAGGGGGAACCCATGTTATCGGTTTTAATGCTAAAAACGATGGTTCGAGTTGGGTCTCCCGGTTCTGGAAGAGTGAGGAACAGCTCTTTCGCGCCGGCAACGATTCGCTTGAAAACCAACACGTCTTTTACAGGCGGGTCGTCTGAATAAAGTTCGTCTGTTTTTCGTTCAACGCCTTTTGGAACTTCGCCAGGTTTAAGAGCGCACCCGTAAACGTTTTGGCTGTCCGTTAGGGTAATGTTGGTCTTTTTACCGCTTGTCAACTGAACAGACCACGGGGTAAATTTTACCTTTTTGTTGGGGTTGATATTTTGAATCGAAAGAGTGATAATCGTTGACCGTTCCGGCGATTCGGATTCTGCTCCGTCGCTTTTTGTAATCGTTTCAACGCCCTGTTTTATCGAGACGACTTTAATTTCCAAGTCTCCGACTTTCGCGCTTTGAGTGGAACTGTCAATCGCATTTTTAGGTGGTTCAATCGGTTGACTGGGTTGATCTTCTTCTATCGCGGCATCGTTTGCGTTGGCATTTTCTTCAGCAGGAGCGCCGTCTTCGGCGGGTGCGCCTTCAGGATTGGCGTTTTCTTCTGTTGCAGACTTTTGAGCGTCTTTGTCTTCGGTTTGAGTTTGCGCGGCTTTATCGGCGTCAGGAGCGGGTTTGCCGGAATCCTTGTTGCCTCGCAAAGCAAAAACCAAAACGACAATAGCGATTAACAGCAAGACAGCCCCTCCAGCGACGCTGGCAATAATGACAGTCTTTTGGTCCATCGGAGCTGAGGCTTTCTTTTTACCCTTTTTCCCTTTTTTGGGAGAAGACGTTTTTGAAGAGTTCTCTGGCATCCCTCCCAAACCGTCTCCAAAGCTCATAGAACTGGCTGTCGGCGTAGCTACAGGAGGAGCGGTGGGCATTTGAAATGGGGGTACGCTGCCAAACGCCTGAGGAGTTGAAGCGGACGGGGGAACAGGGGTGTCGCCGCCCTGAACTGCAATCGGCGTGGGCGCTGAGGGGGAGAGCGGGGCGGAGTCGGCAAACAAACCCTTGACGTGAGACACCGTCGTCCATTTACCATCTGCGCCTTGACGAATATAGTCAGTTGGACGAACTTTATTCTGAGCCGCCATCTGACGAAGCTGCTTAGAATCTATCGGTCCAATCTCTTTTTCGCCGCGTTTCAAATACCATTCAGACATAACTCTTTAGGGGTAAGGGGGTAGGAGGGAATTCTAAAACAATTCTCTTTTATTGCTAAAATGGATAAAAACGTCCACTTAACTGCGAGAATCATATTAAAGCTCCCCTTTTTGGGAAAAAACAATTTTTCTTTTAATATACCTTATCATATATCATACACTATTTTTAGAAAATAGTCTAGAGTTTTTCATAAAAATTAATTGTTTTTCACAAAATTTTTACAAGCGCTGGAAATTTTATTTTTTTTGATATAATTGATTTCATTGGGCGCTTTACGGCGCGGTTGCGTTTGTCGTTAATCCGTTTTGGGGGAATTTTCGGAGTAAATAAATAATGTCCTTACAAGCCGTTTTATTTGATATGGACGGGTTGATGTTCAACTCGGAAGCCATCTATTTTGCCGCGTCTGAGAAAGCTATGCAGCGCCGTGGAAAAGTTTACACCTATCGAATCCATAAATTAATCATGGGGACAACCGCGGAAACGTCCATGAAGACGATAATTCAGGAACTCAATCTTGACGATTCGTGGGAGGCGTTGAGAGATGAAACGCAAGAGAATTTTCGAGAGTTTCTGCCAACCATGCTCAAGCCGATGCCCGGTCTTATGGAATTGCTGGATTATCTTGAGGCGCGCAACATTCCCCGCGCGATTGCTACGAGTACAAACCGGGATTTGATGGAAACGATGCTCGGGATTTATAATCTGGAACCTCGGTTTACCAAAACCGTTACCGGGTCTGACATTCAGCACGGAAAGCCGAATCCGGAGATTTACCTCAAAGCGGCGGCGGCGCTAGGCGTTGACCCTCGACAATGTATGGTTTTAGAAGACAGTTCAACAGGCTGCCGAGCCGGTAAGAATGCGGGCGCGTACGTTGTTGCCGTGCCGGCAGATCATAGCCGGGACCAGGATTTCAGCTTCGTAGATTTCGTCGCCAGCGCGTTAGACGACCCCGGCATTCGCGAACGCCTGATGTAATTTAATTAGTTGAGAGAGAAGGAAAGCTGTTAGCTGCTAGCCGCTAGCTTGGTTATCCCTTTTACTTGTGATATCGCACGAATCTGGTTTGTCAAGCTAATAGCTGGAAGCTGGGAGCTGGCAGCTTACATCATTCCTGATTAAACTACAGCCTCTTGCCTTTGCCAAAAATATAACCTATAAGAAATGCACCGCCGCGCGGATTGTCATCGGGTCGGTGGGCATATCTGCTGTGAGATGAATATACGCCGGCGTATTGTCGCAGCAGTCGAGAATAATCTGTAACGGGTTCGGCTCCTTGAATCCCATTTCCATGCACGGGTCGTGTCCGGTAAGAAGGAACGTAGCTCCCACGCCCTTGGCAAAGGCGCGAGCGTTTTCTTCCCGATAATCGCGCCCCCAAACCAGACGGTAAAATGCGCCTGTCCGGTCAAAGTCGCTTTCGTCTAACACGCGGTTAAAAAAAGTAAAATCGTATGGAAAGGTTATGCAGTCAGCGGGAATGGAATGGGAAAAGAAGACGTTCTGTTTCCACCTCACCGCTACCGGGCAAGACCAAAACCATTCAGACATCCAGTCGTGAATGACCTTTGCGTTTTCTTGCCCATACCGGAATTCTAACCCTCTGGCGAAATCGATGTTAAGCAGTTTGCCGTGTTTACGAATCGGAAAGTTGGTCATTTCCGCCATTTCGTGGTTGCCCAAAACAAAATGGACTCGACCGGGAAACATGCAAACCATTCTGGCAACGTCTTCTACAATTTGATGAGACACGCAGCTGCCGTCCGGATATACGCCTCCGCCGTGACAGATTTCCTGAAAAACCAGATGGCGATAAGGGTTGTTTTCCAAATCTGCCATGTCGCACAAGTCGTAGAAATTCCCCCGCTGACCGTGCAGATCGCCGGTAAAGATAACATCGGAGGCGTCTGTTTCGTCCAGAAAAATAACTCCCCCCTGGCGCTCCGGCGCGTTGTAATTATAAACGGACGCTTGAGCGTAACGAATACGGAGAGAATTAAGGTAAGCGTCCATGAACGAACCAAACGATTTTATAAAAATGACAACAAGGGAACAACGCTAACAAGTAAACGTTGTTCCCTATATCAGAAAGGTTTGTTTTTAACAGCAGCTAATCGCAGCTCATGGATAGTTGTTGTCAACCTGGTTAATGTCAACGTTGACGCCCAACGTCTTGGCAGCCGAATCGTTAGGGCACATGATCATTTTATAGGTGTTGTATTGAATACTGTCTTTAAGAGAAATGACGTGCGTATCGGCAAACGCAATCAAGGCAACGCCTCGGTGTCGAGCGGACGGACGGGCAACCTTAATAGAGTTTTCGGTGTTGTCCATTTGACGGTTAATAATGAACTGCTTGGAATCCCAGGCGGTGTCTGCCGTATACATAATGCAGTTCTGGAACTGACCGGTTGCCGTTCTCCAGTCAGATCGGTTGTTGGAGTTTTCAGCAACGAGGACCGTGTTTGCCGCGCCGTCAACGATTTGGCTCAATCCGACTTTGAGGTCGTTTTTCGCGGAGCCGGTTAAATCGAACGACAGACCTGAAACGCGCCATTTTTTGTCGTTTCCGGCAGAGCCTTCGAAGCCGCCGTTGATTCGATACGACTGACGGCATTTAACGCGGGAGTCTGACGGGCAGTTTAGTATGGACAGGTGCGGCGTTTCGGAAAGCGTGCCGCCGGTAGCGATTGTCTTGTAGAGGTCGCCGTTGCCGAGCTGTTCGAGAATGGCGGTAAACCATGTAATATTTTGACCGCGGAAATTGCTGACGTAGCCCGGAAAATAGTTCTTGGAGGATTCGTAGTTTACCAACGCCATAGCGACGTTTCGCAGGTTTTCCTGGCACTGAGCGCGACGAGCTTCGTTTTGTGCGTTCATTACTGCCGGCATAAGCAAACCGACCAAAATGCCAATAATTGCGATTACAACTAACAGTTCTACCAACGTAAAGCCGCCGTGAACGGAAGAACGAACAGCGTAACGATTGCGCTGTGATGCGCTGTGTCCTGTTACGGAGTTAAATGTCATTGTACACCTCTATAATTCTATGTATCAAAATAAGGTTTTGCCCAATGTAGTATATAAATATTTGTTC
>JAZQDP010000205.1:0-1554 GCA_045546875.1 Thermoguttaceae bacterium
AGCTTCTAGCTATTAGCTTGATAAACCTAATTCGTGCGTTATCGCAAGGAATAGGGATAACCAGGCTAGCGGCTAGTAGCTAGGAGCTAATAGCTCATTTTTCGGGAAATTTCAAGTAGAAAAAGTATATTCATCTTTGCCTTTTATGAGTTTATCGCAATGACCAATTTACGATTTACCCATTCTGTCCAAGTTACCTTCGGAAGATTCGCTTCTTTCCGACGGTTTTCGCAACCGTCTCGGTTGATGTCTTGACAGTTTTCAGCGTAATTGCGCTTGCTCCATAACTGCCTTTTTCCCCTAATTTGCCGCGCTTATAACCCAGACCATCCTTACAACTCGGCATAAGTTCCAGTTATTTATGATTTTTATGCAACAAACTCATCGGCAAAGACGATTTGTATAGCATAATTTAGAAAACGTTCAATGTAATGAACGGAAGATTTGTTTAACCCCTTTAACAGTGTTTTAAGAAACATGAAAAAATTATCAACGCATCGAGTTATTCACTCGCCATCCTGTCAGTTCACGCTTGGCGTCGTCCTTGCCCTGACCCTTTTCTCTCTAACCGTCAACGCGCAAGATACGGTAGTTCGCTACAACAGCAACGGCGAAATAACCGCCTCCGGAACCGACATTGGCGTCGTCCAGATCGCAGACGGAGCCGCTGAAGGCGACGTTATAAAAGTTAGCGATGGCGCTGCGTTCAATATAGACGTTACCAATCCCGTTAGCGGTTTCACGATTGAGTCCTCTACCGGGAATGTTGTTAATATACCGGTACAAGCAGGGTACATTTTTCCACAAATTCCAGCAGCTTCCGTTAACGCTGCATTTAGAAACGTTAGCTTTACAGGCGCCGAAAATTACAACTCCAGTTTCTGGAGAGGAGATTTGAATCAGGACAATATAATTGGCATTACAATTGACGGCAACGTTTCTTTCTCCAATTTTAAGGATTCTGTGTTTGATTATCACCAAACGAGTACGGAGAATGAATATTTTCCCTATAAATTTACGTGTACTAATGGATCAACCTTAACTTTTTCTGGCAATACAACAGCAGGGAAAGGCGCTGCAATTGTTCAATTATCAGAGTTGACCGGCAATAGCAGCTTCATGACATTTTCTGGCAATGAAGCAACTAAAGGCGGGGCAATTTATTCAACAAGTTTCTCCGGCGAGAATAACCAACTGACATTCTCAAACAATAAAGCAAATGGTACTGAAATTAATGATGGCGGCGGGGCAATTTATGAATTAACAAATTTCTCCGGCTCTGGCAACATCCTGGAATTCTCAGAGAATACCGCAGCAAAAAGCGGTGGGGCGATTTATCAATTAGGAGTTTATGAGAGTGATGGAACTGCTTCAGGAGGTTTGACCGGCAATAATAACAAACTGACATTCTCAAACAATAAAGCAAATGATATTAACCCTTCTGATATTTTCAATGATAATTACGGCGGCGGGGCAATTTATCAATTAGCATTGTCCGGCTCTGGCAACACCCTGGAATTCACTGGCAATACTGCAAAAAGAAGCGGTGGGGCA
>JAZQDP010000206.1:0-7080 GCA_045546875.1 Thermoguttaceae bacterium
TCCGAAGTCGCCGAGGGAACCGCAAGGACCTAAGCGCCGAAGATGAACTCTGTGATTGGGACTAAGTCGTAACAAGGTAGCTGTAGGGGAACCTGCAGCTGGATCACCTCCTTTCTAAGGAATTTAGAAAACTAAATTGGAAACGACTTGCTTACGGTGCAAGGAAGTTCCGCCTTATGTATATTAAAGCCCTTGAGAAGAAATTCTCAAGGGCTTTTTTGTTAGGCGAGCCGGGGCGCGTAAGCCCCCGGAAAACGGCGGCTTGCCGCCATGGGTGATTGGGCGATATGCGCGCCTGAAATTATTTTTTGTCTGGGTCAATTGCGCCGTTGCTTAACAGGAATTCGATCATTCTTTGATTGTTCTTGTCTTTGGCGATTTGTAACGGCGTCTCCTCGTCTCTGTTTTTGTAATTGACGTCAGCCCCGACGCTGACAAGCCATTGCGCCATGTCGAGATCGTCCATTGAAACCGCTAATAATAGCGCGTCGTTTGTCGTAAGGGGAACCTTATGATTCCAGCCGTTTTCCTGTTCTGCTTTGAACTCTTTTAAATCTGTTCTGTAGACGTTTTCGATGGCTTGCTGCAGAGCTTCCGGCGAGTTTTGTTTGAGAGCTTTCCGAAAAGTCATACAGCAATCGATTTTTTCTTTGAGAATGCCGTTTCGGAAGTATTCTTCCTTAAGCTTTTCCGATGTATCTGATCTGTACTTTGATTCCAGATCTGGCAAATAGGTCATATACACCCATCGTACAAAAAACTCTTTGGAAATATCTCCATGATTGAGTTTATAAACTGCGTCGTTCCAGTTTTGGATTTCCTGATATGGGGATTTATCTCTTTTGGGAGAGAAAAACGATGACCAGCTCCAATTTATCTTTTGACCTTCAGAGGGATAAGCGTTTCTATAGTAAACAGTCGCGCCGAGAAGCAGAACGCAAGTTGATATCAATATGATTAGTCTTAAGTTCCGAATGGATTTGAGCTTATCAAATCCTGTTCTCAAAACAGAGGACGGCGGAACCTCCGGCGATTGGGGCGCAGGAAGGGTAAAAGTTCCCGTTTGGAGAATCTCTGAACAGCGGCGCTGCAACAGAAAAATATAAACGAAAATGAGCGCCACAGCGCAGGCTTCGATAAATCGAAAGGGTAGGAAGAATCTATAAACTTTTGTAGGCAAATAACTATAGAAAAGTATTTCAGCAACGCTAAATACCAGCGTAATCACTAATAAAACAATTGCTATATGGCAATATTTATTCTTTGGGAGTATAATTGCTCCGATTTTATCCAAGAGACGATAAAACGCGATACTACTCGAAAATGAGATCGCTACAGCAACTGCAAATAGAATTCTTCGAAAGGGGGTGTTAAAGAAATAAATGGCAAAGCCCGTAACGCAAAAAGCGATTGCAAATAGAAGCCATGACGCGTTGAGAAGGCGCCGAGCGTTCGGGCAAACGCTATCAGGCGTTTTGTACAGCCGCGTCATCGATTTATAAATCGGAACGCATAAACACAGTGCATAGTACGCTGAAACCGCGAGATAAACAGCAACTACAATTAATTTGCACCACTGTAACAACACTTCTGGCGGCGCCTGTAATAGAGCGCTAAAATTCGGCGGTAACTGTTCCTGCAGCCCAACGCCAGTGATTTGTAAAAGATTCGGTGAAAAAACCGCCAAAAATGCGAATACAACAACTGCCGCCAATTTCGGAAAACATAATATGATTAAATAACATATTACAGGAAGGCAAATATTGACCAGAATTGACAAAAGCATGGTTTGCCAATAGTATTTTACGCCATGGCATACGTTCTCAATAGAATTGAAATCCAGCGGTTGAGTCGGTTCGCTGGCGTCAAAATTATTGGAATTTTGAATATTTTCGTAACTGTTTTCGCTGTCGTTCATTAGGCTTTTTGTATTTATATAAAACGTTTACTCTATTATAATCTGGAATAATTTATCCCTCATTGCTAAGGCAATAATTATTATACTGTTAAGACAAACGCCGTCCAGTAGGGCGCTTTTGAACAGTTTTTTTCTTTTTTCCTCGCCCCTTGACTTTCCCGTTTCGTTAGGGTATATTTCGAATTACTATGGCAAACGAATCGAAAAAACACACGAAAAAAAACAAGCGTCTCCGCAGTCGACACCAGCATTTTCGGCGCGACTCCGCCTCAGAACATCGAAATGGAACGGAACCTTTTGGGAGGGTTTAGGCGAGCGCCTGAACTACATCCCGGAGAATCCTCAAAAATATTTCTGAGAAATTCCAGCGCTAATCTGAAGCGTTTTTTCTAATAAATCTATCAATTTTTAGATACGGTAATACCGTCTGTAACGAATATTCACTCTAATTAAGCCAAGAAAAACTGTTGTATAGGTGGGGTTGTAACGATTATAACGGCGCTGCGCCCGGATTATTCTGAAAAATCGTTAAAATAATCATTGTAATTCTAAAGTTTTTATTTATAATAATCATTAAGGACATAGACCTCTCTAAAAGAATTATAACACGTTCTTTGATTTTGAGAGGCGGACGGCTCGGAAATTTCGAGAAATATTTCGGACTGTAATTGGTATGATCGGTTTAACCGGCTATCCAGAAAGTTCGGAACTTCCGGAAAAACCGATTACTTTGAAACAGTTGTTAAAACCCTGATAGCTGATATAAGCGCGTTGACCGGCGCGCCTGGCATTTCAGGAATAACTGCAATAACCGTTCAAAGGCATTTTTCCGTAATAAGCGTTTTTTCCGGAGCGTCATATTCCTAACACAAACCTTTAGCTTTTTCGCAGACGTCACTAACAGATTTCTTTTGGTTAGAAGTCGCATAAAGCAGAAATTCCAACACACCCGGAGGTACAACAATGAACACGTTTGGATTTTTGAAATTCAGAACAGCGCCCATTTGGGCGACTATCTTGGCGAGCAGCGCCATCTTTGCTGGCGGCGTTGCGTATCAATGGGGCGGCTCTTGCGCGACTTGCGCTGACCAGCCGGCTTGCTCCATTCAACCGGTATGCTGCCCAACTCAGTATGCGCCCAAGCAGGTTACGGCATACAAAACCGTCTACGATACCATTTACGAACAGCGTCAGGAAACGACAATGGTTCCAACATGGGAGACGGTAATGCGCACCCGCAAGTGCACCGTTAGTAAACCTGTAACGGAAACCGCAGTTCGTGAAGAGAAGTACACCGTTCGCGTTCCGTACACTGTACAAACGTTCAAGACGGAAAAGGTGCAGCAGGTTCGTTACGTCGAAGAGAGTTCCGTCCGTGAAGAGGTGCAGACGGTTTGCCGTCCTGTTACCAAAACGGGTCAACGAGAACGCGTTTACACGGTTCAGCGTCCTGTAACAAAAACCGTTATGGTTACCCAGACGAAAACGGTTCCAGTTCAAGAGACTACTATGGTTACCACTTGTGAAGACCATGGTTATTATATCGAACAGACGGAATTCAAAGAACGCAAGCCTCTTTTCCCCAACACACTGACATGGTTGCCGGGAAGAGAGATTACCGACTGCGCCACGGGCGAATCCGCCTATAAGCCGGGAGGTCTGCACTGGGTTCCCCGAGACGTCAACAAGAAGGGAACGTACGAAGTCAAAAAGGTTTGGGTTCCCAATAAGGTTACCGTTCAGAAACCCGTTACCCGAACTGTTATGAAGCAGGTCTGCGAACAGGTTCCCAAAACGGAAGTTGTTATGGTCCCTGAAACCGTTCGCGAAATGGTTCCGTACACCTATAGCGAAATGGTTCAAGAACAGGTTGTCCGCAAAATCCCGCAAAAGGTTCTCAAGCCGATTGTGGAAACCATCGAAAAGCAAGTTCCGGTTTGCGAAACTCGATATCGAGAAGAGGTCAGAACTCGCCAGATTCCGTACACCGTTTGCAGAAACATCCAGGAAGAAAAGGTCGAACAGTACCCGGTTCGAGTTTGCAAATACGTCCCGGTAACGAAGACGGTTTGCGTTCCTCGCGTTGTTGCCCGAACTGTCCCCTGCACCAGCCTTGAATACGTACCGGTAACGTCGTGCTGCTCCGTTGGCGCTCCGGTTCCAGCGTCCTGCGATTCCAATCTGGCGCCCTACTCTCCCAGCCCGGCGCCGGGAACTTCCCAGGAATCCATTCCGCCGGCTCAGTACAACCCGCCAGCCGCTCCGACTCCGGAAACAACTTCAAATGACGTTGCCAATTCCGACAAGTCGATTTTGGTTAAAGATAACGAAGTTAAGCCTGCAACGTATACGGATCAATCCTCAAATCAGACGAATAACGATGCTTTGACAAATTCAAACGATATTTCAAACGCCAAGTTTGAACAGGTTTATCCAACGGACGATACGCTGTCAAACAACGGCGCTGCAAACGACGCTGCTAACAATAATACGACCTATAGCGCAGAACCAGCTCCGGCGGCTTCTCAGCCAGAGGAACCGGCGGCTCCTGCCTCCACGCCGACAGATACGAACGTCAATCAACCGGATCAGCCTCGTGAAATCACCGCGCCGACAGAGAGTCAGCCGATGGATTTTGCTCAAAATGAAAACGCGAATTCCGGAATGATTAACGTTGACGCTAACGCCAGCATTCCTACCGATTTGAGCGCGGACGACATTCCGACTCTTCCGGCAGGCGTGCAGACGATTCCTGCGTCAGAACCGGAATATTGAGAATGATTAAATGGAAAACGATGCTCCTGAACGTTCTGGAGAACTGGAAAACAAACGAATTGCCTTTGTCGGTCGTTTGTCGGGGATGTCGCGTCGCGACGTTTCGGATCTGGTTCGAAAATACGGGGCGAAAGTTTCAAGAAAACTTGACGCTCGCCTCAACCTGATTGTTTTGGGAGACGATATTTCCACGCTTCTGGAATCGGATAACTGGCTTTCGCCTGACATGGCAGACGCTGTAAGTCAGGGAAACCTGGAAGTTATATCCGAAACAGAATTATGGCAGCGTTTAGACGAAATTGACGCTACGAGAAACAATGGCTTGCAATCTTCAACCGAAGCTCAGACCGATGCGCCGGTTCCTCTTACGAGATTGTTTACGCCGTCCATGTTAGCCTCCATGTTAGACGTACCTGTTGCGATTATTCGTCAGTGGAGCCGCATGGGACTTATCCATCCGGTCAGGCAGGTTAAAAAACTCCCTTACTATGACCTTCGGGAAGTAGCGGGGGCGCGTTCATTGGCCCAGTTGTTGGAAAAGGGAGTTTCACCTGCCCTTATTAAAACAAAAATCGAACAGCTCGGAAAATATCTTCCGTCAGCAATTCGCTCTTTAGACCAGTTGTCGATTCTGGTTTCTGGAAAAAAGGCTCTCTTTCGCCTTGGAACGGATCTGATCGACTCGCATGGGCAATTCCATTTTGATATGAATGGTCCCGTCGAGTGCGAACTTCGAAATTTGGATTCAGGAAATTCGCAGGAGGTCAATGATTCCGACTCCGGCTCTGCGATTGGTTTCCCGTGGGAACTGGTTGACCAAGCTGAGGTTCAGTCTCCCAGCGAGCCAGAGGAAGAAATAACCGATTTTGCCACAGTTTTAAATGAGGCGTTGAAGGACAATTCCGCCTCGGCGCCGATTTCCCAGCAGACGCTTCGAGAGGATATCGCGTCCTTACAGCAAACCGGGGATTGGGAAAACGCGTTGGCGGCGTCGCGCCTGCTGATGTTGGCGTACCGCTCTGAATCGCCGCAGCAGCAATCGGAAGACAATGTAATTTTATCGGATATTTTATTTCATTTAGGACGGCTCGACGCGGCAGAGGAACGGCTGTTAGTGGCGTTGGAGTTCGATCCTGACAATCTGGAAGCCCGGCTCAATTTAGGCTGTATTCTCAAACAGCAGGGAAAAGACGCTGCTGCGCTGTCTGCGTTTAGAGGGTGTTTGGAACAGTTTCCGGACTATGCCGACGCGCATTATCATCTGGCAACGCTTCTGGACGACCTCAATCGCGAAGAAGAAGCCTTGCTGCACTGGCAGAGTTTTTGGGATTTAACCCCCTCCGGTCCGTGGAAAACCGTTGCGGCTGAACGGCTCGGATTAGAACCGCCGTTAGAGGACAAAGATCTGGAATAGCAGGCGCCGCGGTAATCGGAAACGCCTTGGTTTTATCGGGTTTATTCTGACAACAAATCTTTCAAAGCGAGTAAAAGCTCTTCGGTTGTAACGTTTTCGAGCAGGAATTTTTTCTCGCTGTTGGTTTGACCGGAAATTAAACTGATGCTGGATTTTCGGATGTCGAGCGTTTTAGCGAGAATAGCGATAATGGCGTCGTTCGCTTTTCCCTTTTCGGGGGCTTGTGTGCATTTAACAATAAGCCGCCCGTTGCGCTGCCCGGCAATTTCGTTCTTTCGCGCTCCCGGCTGCGCTTTAACTGGCAGGATAACGCCTTCGGAGGTTTGAGTTATTTCTAACATGATATTTAATTTCTAAAATCTGAAAGCAGGGGTTGTCAAACAGATTGACGTCTCTATTATAAACTATTCCCGAATTTACAAAACGGGGAGGGGTGAGGGTAATTCGGAATGCGGAATTCGGAATTACGCAAGCGCCGAAGGCGAACGTTTATAAAATCTCACGCGAAGTCCGCAAAGTGCGCGAAGTTCTCAATATTTAGGCGAGCCGGTGGCGTGTTAGTTCCCGGGGGTAAAACGAAAATGTATTACATTTTTATGACAATGTCGGAGTGCGAGAGCGATAGCTCTCGCTTTTTCTTTTACCAAACATCACTGTTTAGCCCGGCTTGCGGCAGTCTCAGTCGCGTTTCGCCGAAGTCAAAAAACCAGGAGTACTGCGGCTTGCCGCCGCTTTAACCTCCACCCCGCATATACCCTGCGAGGAAGTCGAAACCGTCTCCGGGGCGCGGACAATGTCCGCATTTCCCCCTTGACGGCGTTGCCGTCAAAAAGTAGCCCGAGCCGGGCTACATCCAGAGGACTTTTTTGGCTTCGTCAATTTGGTATGCACACTTCGCGGCAGAAAGCGACCAACGGGAGCGAAGTTGCGCTTAGGTAAGCCGGGAACGCGATCTTCCCTCTCCCCTTTCCCC
>JAZQDP010000207.1:0-6090 GCA_045546875.1 Thermoguttaceae bacterium
CGGAGACATTTTTGGCTATGGCGAAGAAACCCTTGGTACAATCAATTTAACCAACAGCGGAACGCTGCATAACGACGCGTCAAACGCTCACATTACCGTTGGAGCCGTTATCAATATGAACAACGGCGTCATTTCGTCAGAAAACGGCAATGGCAGCGCTACATTTGGAAACTATGTTTTCGATAACGCTATCAACGTCTTGGGCGGAACGGACAACGCGATTACAGCAAACAGAATTACTCTGCGTTACTATACCAGCACGCCTGGCGAAGCGGGCGGAAAAATCACCGTTGCCGACGGCGCCAAATTGACGATTTCATCTCGAATTGACGATCCGGACGGGTATTTTGTACCTCTGGCTAAACAGGGCTCTGGAACGCTCGTTCTTTCTGGAGACTGCTATTATACGACAGGAACGTTTGTCAATGGCGGAACGCTGCAATTAACCAAAACAGGACAAAAAGGAACCCTGGCAACAGGCAGTACGGTTACCGTTGACGGCGCAACGTCCGTCCTGGCTGGGCACGGCGATATTTTAGGATATTCCAGCTCCTCCGTTGGAACGGTCAATCTTCAAAACGGCGGAACGTTTTATAACGACTCTACAAACGCTCACGTTACCGTTGGAGCGGCTATCAATATGAACAACGGCGTTATTACTGCCGACCCAACCGCTCAAGGCGGCGGTGAATTTGGCAATTTCGTCTTCGATAACGCTATCAACGTTACCGGCGGGACGGATAACGCAATTTCAGCTAACAGAATTACCCTGCGTCAATACACTGGCACGTCAGCAGAAGAAGTCGGTGGAAAGATTACCGTCGCGGAAGGGGCTAAACTGACGATTTCCTCTCAAATTATGGCTCATAACAGCGCGAAAGTTGTCCCGTTGATTAAACTCGGCGCTGGCGAACTGGTTCTTTCCGGCGACAGTACGTTTACAACTGGAACGTTTGTCAACGAAGGAACGCTTCGGTTAACGAAAGTTGGCAAGAAGGGAACCCTGGCAGTGGGAAGCGCGATTACCGTTGACGGCGCAACGTCCGTCCTGACAGGTCATGGAGACATCTTCGGCTACGCCGACGAAACCGTTGGAACAATCAACTTGACCAACGGCGGCAAACTGCATAACGACGCGACAAACGCTCACGTTACAGTTGGCGCGGCTGTCAATATGAACAACGGCGTGATTTCGTCTGAAAACGGCGCTGGCAGCAATGTGTTTGGCAATTACGTTTTCGATAACGCTATCAACGTTACAGGCGGAACGGACAACGAGATTAACGCCAACAGAATTTCGCTGCGCATGTACCCCAACACGCCGGGCGAAGCGGGCGGGAAGATAACGGTTGCTCAAGACGCTCAATTGAAGATTTCGTCACAGATTATCGATCCCGACGCAAATAAAACTTCTATGATTAAACAGGGCGCAGGGACGCTGACCCTTTCCGGCGACAATACGTATACAACGCCGACAACCGTCTCCGAAGGAACTTTGCAGCTTACCGGCGCCGCAGTCAAAGCGAACAGCTCGACTGAAGTTGCTCAGAACGCAACCTTGGAATACAACGTTGCTTCCGGCGAAAAATCGTTGGACTTCACAACCAGCAATACAACCGTCTCCGGCAGCGGCAACGTTGCCAAAACCGGCGCTGGCAAACTCAAGATTAAAGCGGACGGAACGCAGTTCAGCGCTGGTCAGTTTACCGTCTCCGCTGGCGAACTGGACTTCAAGGGACAGTACAACGGCGATCTGCAAGTCGCTTCCGGCGCAACCCTTTCGCCCGGCAATTCCGTTGGCGATTTAACCGTCTACGGCGACGTTACCATTGACGCTGGCGCAACTGGCTTGTTTGAATTCAGCGCTTACAACGAAAATCAATTCGATACGCTTACCATTGCAAACGCAGACGACGTGTTTTCAGTAGATGCGAATTCGATTATCAAGTTGTACTTTGAAGGCGCCGATGCTGACCTCTGGGCGGCTGAAGGCGCAGAATACAAGCTTGTTTCCGATGAAGGCTTTGTCAGCGCCACAACCGACCTGAGCGGTCTGCTTGGCAACTTCACAAACCTCTTCGGTCTGGAAGGCAGAACGGACGGTCTTTACCTGATCGGCTTGGGAGCTGGACCAATCCCACCAGGACCGGAACCCGGCTCTGGCGTACCGGAACCGTCCACGTGGATGTTGTTAGCGCTGGGCGTTGCTGGGTTGATGTACTGGCGGAAACGAAATCACAAATAATAAAACAAATATGTGACATTTCGGAGTGCGAGAGGGAGGCGTAAGCGGAACTCTCGCTTTTTTATAAATAGAATCGCTCAAACCGTCAAGCGAAGCTTGATACAATATACGGAGAAAATCATGACACGAAAAGCTCTGATTCTGTTGACAACTATTTTGTCGTTCCTGAGTTCTGCTCAGGCGGATTCGCCGGAAGAGAAAACCGCTCCGGAAAAGCCGGGCTGGGAACTCGTCTTTGAAGACAATTTCGATAACGAAACAGTTTTAAGTCCGGAGAAATGGATCGACGCCTATCGTCCGGGTCGAGCGGAATATTACGCGCTCAAATCCGGCAAGCCGAGCGATTTCAACGGGCTGAAAACCAACTACGTAATCGAAAACGGGATTCTCAAACTCCGGGTTGATCGCGATCTTCCGAAACGCAAAGACGTTCAAACTCCGTGCGTTTCCTCGATTCAAACGTCGCGATGGACGTACAATCCCGAAACGGGAGAGTTCGGAACTATCGATAAGTTTACGACGAAGTACGGGTTGTTTGAAGTCCGCTGCCGAATGCCGAAAGGAAGCGGTTTGCACAGCGCGTTCTGGCTCGTTCAGAAAGGCGCGTTTGAGCAGGAAATCTCGCCAGACGGTAAGCGCAGGAAAATCGGCGATGGCGTTGTGGAAATCGACATCTTCGAGATGCTGGGCAGAAAAGTCGACGCGCGCATAAACGACTTCAACGTTCATTTCACGAAAAACGGCCATTACGAGTACCATTTCGACTTCGACTGTTCAAAGGAATTCCATACGTGGGGATTGAACTGGGAAGAAGGAAAGCTGACGTGGTATCTTGACGGCAAAGAGATTTATGTGTACGAAGGCCCCACTCCACAGAGCGAAATGCTGATC
This sequence comes from Thermoguttaceae bacterium, assembly GCA_045546875.1. Lineage (GTDB taxonomy): Bacteria > Planctomycetota > Planctomycetia > Pirellulales > Thermoguttaceae > RUG11551. Next base: position 3,137 of record JAZQDP010000207.1, read on the forward strand.
CTTCTCGGGCTTTATCACAACGGAGGCTGGACAGGCCCACTCGATCCGAATTTATCGTACCCGCGGGATTTCGAGATCGACTGGATTCGGGTATGGAAGAAGAAAAGTAAATGAAAGGTTGAAACGCCGCTGAAAACCATTCTGGATCGCGGAGAAAATCCTCCAAAGAAATTTAAGCCGCAAAGAACGCAAAGTAAACTTTAATACTTCGCGAACTTGGCGAACTAGAGCGTGAGATTATTACCGGGGGCTTACGCACCCCGGCTCGCCTTTTTTCTAAAATTTTTCTCCCTACCCTGTACAATTCATTTGGATTTGATAAAATGGAATGAGTAGTAGATTATCATTCAATTGCTTTTATTTACATAGGAGACGTTTATGAATCTCATATTTCCGGAATCGTTTCCCCTTTTGGGCGCGACGCTTGCCGACATCGCTGGCGGGCTGCCCGCTCCTTTGTGGTTTATTCAATTTTTTAAGATCGTCGGGTTTACTCTTCACGTATTGATGATGAACCTCTGGTTTATAGGTCTTCCGGCAGCGCTGGCAATGTTTATCGTCGGAGGGAAAAGCGGTCGGGCGTGGTCGCGCCGATTCCTCCAGCAACTTCCGACGATTGTTGCCTTTGGCATTAACTTCGGGATCGTGCCTCTGCTGTTCCTTCAGACCGCGTACTACAAGGCGTTTTATACCGGAACGATTTTGATGGCGTGGCCGTGGCTGTTGGTTTTGCTATGGGTGATGATAAGCTATTACAGCGTCTACATCGCGGCGTTTTCTGCCAAAGGAGAGCCGAAACCGCTTAAAAGTCAGCTAATCGTTTTTTTCGGCTCGCTGGCGTCTCTGTTCTTTATCGTTGCCGGAATTACCATGTCAACGGGAATAACGTTCATGGCGTCTCCACAGAACTGGGACGCGGTCTGGGAATCGACTCAAGTCGGCGGAGCGGTTCTCGGTACGGCAATGCCCGTTCACAACTATACCGTCGTCTATCGATTGCTGACGATGATCGGAATCGCGTTTGTAACAACTGGCGTTTGGGCGTTCTTCGACGGTGCATGGCTAGGCGGCGCTGCCGGTTGCTGTACAGATCAGTCCTGCGCTGTCAATAAACCGTCGTGTTGCTGGCTGAGATGCTTTTCCACCGTCATGGCGATTATCGGCGCGGCTGTCGCAACGTACGCCTACGGGAAATATTTGGGACTCGTTTCCGACCCGATTATCGAGGCGATTAACAGCCCCGGCAATGCGATTGTAACGTCGATTTCCAGGTACGTCTTCTGGATTCCCGCCGGACTGCTGATTTTGATTTGTCTGGTTCCGTCCGGCTGCCGAAAGACTCTGGCGTTGCTGGCGTTTGTCGCTCAGCTAGGCGCAGTCGGCGTTTGGGCAACGGTTCGACAATGGATTCAGCATCTGGAAATTGTCCCGGTTATGGACGCCGCCTCAATGCCGGAATCGGTTCAATGGTCGCCGATAATCGCATTTTTGATTCTTTTCGTTTTCGGACTTCTGGATTGCGGCTGGATTGTTTCCCGCGTTGTCGTTGGGGTCAAGACTGCCGAGTAAATCGATATTTGAAATCCCCTAATTAAAAAGCATTCAACACACATATAAATCAGGAGAACAGTTATGCAATATCCGTGGTGGTACGTACCGATTTTAACCAGCCCGCTTGTCATTGCGGCAGTGTCCGTCATTCACGTTTTGGTGAGCCATTACGCCGTTGGCGGAGGCATTCTTTTGGCGCGGGAAAACGCCTACGCCGTCAAGACGGGCGACGATGAGTATCGAAAATACTGGAAGAGTCACACAAAATTTTTCGTCCTGCTGACCGTCGTTTTTGGGGCGATTACCGGCGTGGGAATCTGGTGGACGATTGCTCTGGCGTCCCCGCTGGCAACGCAGACGTTGATTCAGACGTTCGTTTTCGGCTGGGCGATTGAATGGGTCTTTTTTGTCATAGAACTGGCGGCGGCGTTCGCGTTCTATTATTACTGGGACAAGCTCGCCAAAAGCGACCACGTTCTAATCGGCTGGATTTACGCTCTGGCGGCGTGGATCAGCCTCGTTCTGATTACCGGAATTACAGCGTACATGATCAACGCCAAAGGTCTTTTCGGCGACTACGCTCAGACCGGAAATTTCTGGCACGCGTTTTTCAACGTCGAGTTCCTGCCGCAAATGATCGCGCGAACCGGCGCGGCGCTGTTGCTGGGAACGCTGTATGTTTTCGTACACGCCAGCTGGACGATTAAAGACAACGACGCACTGAAGGCAAAAGTCGTTAGAAGAATGATTGCCCCGTCAATTATCGGCGCGCTCTTTCTCCTGGGCGGAATGGTCGCCAGCGTCGCCCTGTTCCCGCAAAATGCGCTCATGGCAATTGAACGCGCTGCGGCTTTGAACATCATGCTGGCAATGACTGCCGGCGCGTTGGGATTGCTGGCTTTTATGATTGCCGTTTTTGTGTTCCCAAAACCACAGACGCTCACCCAGCAGTTTGCGCTCTGCTTGCTCTTTATAGCCTTTGCAGCATTCGCCTGCAGCGAGTTCATTCGGGAAGCGGCGCGAAAGCCTTATATTGTCGACGGGCAGATTTTAGGCAACCAGATTTCTGTCTCCCAAATTGCCGACTGCCAGAAAGACGGCTTTCTGTCTCAGGGCGTTTGGACTAGCAAATACATGAAAACGAAAGACGCCAACCCCGGCTTGGCTCTGTTCATGCACCACTGCAACGACTGTCATGCAACTGACGTTGGTCTTTCCGCGATGAGTTTGCTGACCTACGGCGAAACCAAAGAGCAGATTGCCGAAAAGATTAAGCATCTTAACAAACCCAACGTTTCCATGCCGCCGTGGTGCGGAACAGACGAGGAAGCCGACCAGCTGGCGGAATACCTCGTTTCGATTCAGAGGAAAGAAGTAAGTCGGATCGTAGCCATGTCGTTCTG
>JAZQDP010000208.1:0-29041 GCA_045546875.1 Thermoguttaceae bacterium
CCTTCTGGAAGCGGTATTTCCCGCCCAATGGTTGGAACTGCCGATGTACTGTGTTGGAAATCTGGAATGATGAAGAAACGGCTTGTGAAGATTTTGGAATCACGGGCGTTGACCCACGGAAAAGAAGTCCCAAAGAATTGAACCTGCTCCCCGCCTTTGATGGGAATGCGGGCATATTGGGTTACGGTCGCGGCGGCTCTGGTGGAGGAATCAAAAGTAATAATCCAGAGAATCCAAAGCCGAGTTTGGAGGAAGCGAAAGAAGCCAGAACGGAAGAGAAAGAAAAGGTTGATGGGAAGAAGGGACATGTAGACATTGTTGAAAATGAACCTGGAGTATTTACTGTTACATTAAACAATCGTACAATAGCAACAATTCAGAAAGACACAACCGCGAGAATGGGGTTGTTTGATTCGTTATTTAAAATTAAATTCGAAGATGGATATACTCAAAAAGCCAAATGGGACGATATATTCGAAGCAATACGCCATTGGGTTAGAGAAAATAGTTTTTATGGAATTGAGTGTATAATAAATTTAACTGGTTGGAATAAATTATCTCCTGATAAGATTCAAGATGAATTAAAAAAGAAAAAGACAGAAAAAGAAATAATTGATACTGCCATACAAATAGTTGAAGAATCAAAGATAAAAAGGAATGAACAGGTATTAATCTTTAGTAGCCTCGGGAACGTTATAGAATATAATGTTGGCAACAGAGAACATGTAGATGTAACCTGTATCAATCCATATAGGACAAGGGGTTGTATTGTTATTCATTCGCACCCTGTTACATCGCGCTGGTATTATGGGGGATTCCCATCGTTCAAAGATATGAAAATCGTAGCGGATTTAAGAGCTGGTCAATTCATTCTACTTACGAATTTTTGTATTTGTAGAATTAAAATATTAGACGATAATGAGTATAATCTTTTAAATTTCGCTTTGAATTATAGAGACTGGCTTGACAATAATCGTGATAATGATTATAATAAAAGAATAAAAAAGAAAAAGGATATGGTGCGAATTATAAAAGAAGTGTTTCCCAATATGGACATTCCCCAAAGTATGGAACACACTAGACAACTTGCTATAATCAGCTTTGTCTATCAATATCTTATCCAATCGGGCGAAGGTTTATTTGAATTCAATTTTGAATTAAAAAAGATATGAAATATTTAAGAGCTGCATTGATTATTATTTTTTCCCCAATTATTATAATTTATATGATTGTGAAGTCCGAGATACGACAGTGTTTCTGGCCGTGGCAAGATTAGGATTATTGGGATTAAAAATGGGGAGCTTTCGCTCCCTGTTTTTGTTTGAGAATCCAGTTGTTAAGAAATACTTAACTACTGAAAAATCTGGAAGAAAGATTTAACTTTCCTTAACTTCACGACGGGATTAAAATTTTCTGCTCAACATTGATTTCAGCCTTGTTTTTACGGGATATTCTAACTCTTCTTAATTTTAATTTCTTCCATAGAGGTTGACAAATAAACGTCTGATGAATGGACGTTGAAGAACGGCATTATTTAACAATGCACCGAAACGGATTTATCATTGAAAAGACGCAAGTTCTTGAATGAAGAATCGTTACGGAATCTGAATGATGGAAATCATTTTCTACGCGTCCGATCAACATTTATCATTGGGCGTTCTGATTGTAAATTTTCTGATACCTTTTCTACGCACGGTGAATATTTTTTATGAAAATCGGCGTTTCTGAAATATTTTCTACGCAACGGTAAAAATCTGAATAATTTTTTCTTAAAAACTATTCAATTTTCAAGCCTAATTCGCATATTAATATAATAACAAAAAGGTGAATTATGGCTAAATTAACAATCATTCGATTCGACATAAACCGTCCTGATGGACACGATGTAAACCGGCTCCCTGATGGAATCAAGGGAGACCCGGGCTTAATGATGTGGAAGGAGCTTTGTAGGTCGGGCGTCTACGAAACAAATGGCGTCAAACATGACATCAACAGAGAGTTTCTACAGAATATCGTCAAGACGTTTTGGGAACGGAATAAAAAGGGAATTGAGGTTCCCTGTCCGGTCGGGCATACTCATGACCCGGAGGCGAAGCGCGGGAAAGTTGTTTACGTTGAATTGAGAGAGAAAAAAGACGGTGCGATAAGCCTGTACGGAATTATTGAATTTGTTAGCGAGGAAGCCAAGGAGAAATTGTGCAATTCCGGCGTATCGATAGAAGCGCCGGAGGTTGTTACAGATGGAGATGGAGAAACGCACAAGTTCGGTTTGGAGCATGTAGCATTTACGGACTACCCTGTTGTAGCTGGAATGGAAGGGTTCCGAGATGTAACCTTTAGTATTTTTAAGAAAAAGGACAAGAAAATGGGAAAGAAAAAGAGACGATTCTCTGATGAAGAGCGCGATGAAGAATTGAACAAGTGCCCTCATTGTGGGCATACGTTCGACGACGATGGCGAAGGAGATGAGGAAGAAAAGAACGTCAGCCAGTCCCGGAAGCGTTGCGGACGCAGTTTCGCCGATGAAGACGAGGACGAAGAAGACATCAAGGAATCCCGCCGTTGCGGTCGGAAATTCTCTGATGAAGACGAGGGAGACGTCCGGCAGTCGCGCAAGTGCTGCGGGCGGAGCTTTGCGGACGATGACGAAGAAGACGAGGAAGATTACACGGAATCGCGTCGCTGTTCGCGCAGGTGTTCAAAGAAATTTGCTGACGTTACCTATGAGGACGATGACGAAGACGAAGATGAAGAAGACGTCAAACAGTCCCGCCGTTGTTCGCGCAAGTTTGGAAAGCGATTCAGTTTGGGGCGAGATAATGGAAGCGCTCAGCTGTTGTTGCAGAATCGGACGATGCAGATTGAGAATCTGCTCAAAGATGGTTACATCAACAGAATGCAGGCGGAACGGATTCAGAATGATTATTGCTCGCGGCGTGCCATCTCCTTTGCCCTTGATTACCCGGGCGACAAGAATTTCGACAATCTGGTTGCGTTGCTGAGCATGGGTTCCTATGCTCATTTTGGAGAGGAAACAGGCGTACAGTTCAGTAATCCTCGCAAGGAGGAAGACGGAACGAGTTTGACGCGGTACATGGATAGAAAGTACGGAGGGGACAAATAATGCCACGAGAATTTCAGCGTAAGAACGAAATTTCTGATTTGGTGAAATGGGAAAATAATCCCCGATACACCAGAGATTACATGACGGTTGACAACACTTCTGGATTGACTGATAAGGAAGTCCGAGTGGGTGAGTGCTACGTCAAAGATACGGCTACCATTCTGACGGATACAAAGGCGGCAGCTCCGGCTGCGTGGAACGTCAACTTTAGTGATGGTTGGTCGGTTGCAGTTCCGGAAGTTTATACCATCAAAATTGGTGGAAGTTGGACTGCTGACGATACGCTTACCATTGGTTCAACTACGTTCACAGCGAAAGCGACTCCGACCACGACAAGCGCGAGTAATCAGTTCTCCGCTAATGGTTCGGGCGCGGTTATTGTTGACGATATTAAAAAGTGCGAGCTGGCGGTTAGTGGATTTACCATTACGTTTGATGGGGATACAATCACCTTGACCCAGAGTACTCCGGGAACGGGTTCTGCCCCGGTCTGTACGCTTGGCGGAAGTAATGCTGGAACTGGAACTGCCGTCCTGACCAATATTCAGAATTATCATGCGGCGGACACGGTAACAATTGGTTCTACGACCTACACGTGTGCGAATGGTGAGTTGACCAGTTCCCAAATTCCTGCTGGAACAGGTGCGGAAGTGGTTGCACGGCTTAAAGCGTTGTCTGCGGCTTGTTCTGGATTCGACTTGTCCTACTCTGGAAATTCAATCACGTTTACGCAGTCCTCGGCTTCTGGAACGGAAAATGCCCCGACTGCTTCCTGTTCTGCGAACGTAGCGGCTCTGACTACTACCAAGATTCAGAGTTATGCGGCGGCGGTTGATGGGAATACCTCGTCGATTGATTTTTGGTGCTGTGAGAATAAAGTGATTCCGGCGGGAACAAAGGCGACGGTATTGGGGCTGGTTCGCGGGCCGGCGTTGGTTGACCTGAAGAATGTTATTTGTGAGAACGAATCTGGAATGAAAGCTCAGCTTGAGAGTAAAGGCATCGTTACAATGATTCCGTCTCCGCAGTCCGTTTATCAGGAAACCTAATGGTTGGATTTTGAAGGAAGAAAAGAAGGAGAATGAGAAATGCCGATTATTGATATTTTTAATAATGAAGCGTTCAAATTACGTTCCATGGTAGCGGCGATTGAAAAGATTCCGCCCCTGTTCAATTACCTTGGCTCTGAAAAAGTATTTCAGGAACAAGGCTCGACAACGACCACGGTTGCGGTGGAAGAAAATCAAGGGAAGCTGTCCTTGGTTCCGAACTCGCAGCGAGGAACAAAAGGAAACACGATCATGCCGGATAAACGAAAAGTCCGAGCTTTCATTACTTCCCATAAACAGGTAAATGATGAAGTGCTTGCAGACCAGGTATTGGGCGTGCGTCGGTTTGGTTCCGAGGTTGAATTGGAGACGGTAACTCAGAAAGTCGCGGAGAAATTGGAAGTCGCGCAGAAGTCAATGGAAATGACTTTGGAATGGATGCGGCTTGGCGCGGTTATGGGAAAAGTCCTTGATGCTGATGGGGAAACTGTCGTTACCGACATGTTTGAGGAATTTGGCACAACCCAGTACACGGAGAAATGGGAAATCGACCCGAAAGACAAGAGCGGCGCGTACATTGATGGAGCGATTAAAGCTCGTTGCAATGCTTTCAATCGACGAACTCTGAAAGTGTTGGGCGGTACTCCACATACAGGAATCGACCTCCTGTGTGGGAATGATTTTTTCGACGCTATCGAAAACAGCAAAGAGTTCCGGAACGTGTATCACAATACCCCGGGTTACAACTGGCTGACCGAGGAACACGTTTTCCGCCACTTCCAGTACGGTGGAATCCGGTTTGTGAATTATCAAGGGTGGATTGGACAGCGGGACTTTATTCCGCCTACTGAAGCGTATGCTCTTCCGCGCGGCGTTGAAGGCTTGTTCGTGATGATTTTTGCCCCGGCTGATTACATTGAGACTGTCAATACTGTCGGCATTAAATATTACGCCAAGACGGAGCGCATCCCCTTTGACAAGGGTCTGGAAATTGAATGCCAAACCAACCCGCTTGCGTTGTGTACGCGTCCTGACGTTTTATGTAAATTCACGCTCGCCTAATCGGGCGTTTTATTGGGGAAGGTTCTGTAATGGCTGATTATTCAAATAAAGCTGACCTGACCGTTACGATTGAAAACTTTACGCCATTTGTTGGCCCAATCAGTGAAGCTCCATTACGGAAAATAATGAAGCTATGGGCGCAGAGATTGCGGAAGTACCTTCTCCAGGAGTTTGATACAAACTCACAGGGCGGTGGAAAATGGAAGCCGCTAAAGAGGGAACGGAGGGAGCCTGCTCCGTCGCGAATCAGTAAGAAGAATGCGGAGCAGGCGGCGATTGCCAAACATTTTGAGAATCAAGCGATTCTGGTTGACACGGGCGCGCTGCGAATGGCGTTAAATCCGATAGGAGGGCGACCGGGTTCTCTGGAAGACATCAAGATTGATTCACAAAGTGCGACGTTGTCAATCGGGTGGGGCGGTTCGGAATTAAATCCGCCGCCGAAGAAAAAGGGAAAGAAGAAGGCGAAGACGCCACACATTACCATTGCTGAATTGGCTGTGATTCATCATGGGGGAACGAACACGATTCCGGCTCGTCCGTTATTGGTGGAGCCGGATTCAGGAACGCAGAAAGCTCTGATGGATATTGCAGAAAATGAGATTATGAAACACATGGGGAGTAAATAGCGCTCCCCGGTTTTGAAGAACGAGAATGCAATTACCTGAAGGATATAAAGACCCGTACACAATCCTGTTTGATGGATTAGCGGAAGTGTTCCGGCAGAACCCGCTTATATCGCGGCTTGTCAAGCCTGGAAACTTCATGTTTTTTGATTCGGTATTGGGATTAAAAACCAACGTCCAACATGCCGATCTGCCGGAGTTGGCGATTGTGCCGACAGGATTTTCGCAAGAGGACATGGGGACATCTGCTACTGGAAGAATCAGTGAGAGTTACCGGGTATTTTTTAGCACCGACGATAAACGAGCGGAATTTATCCATGCATTACAGTGGGAAATCTTCCGCTGCTTGGAGACGTTCAACGCTCATGTTTCTGGACGTTTGAAGTACAATGGGCGACAGTTTATCGAAATCCTCAGAATTGGAAGCGGAACAGAATCAATAACGATTCCGGACACGAATAGGGGAATTGATGGCTGGTGTGCCAGTTGGGAATTTACGGTGGGAATGCAATTCCCACATAGCGATTTACACTTTGATGTTGAATTGAATGAGGAAGAATAATGGCGGTATATTCTGGAAGGTTTGGAAGCATTGCTAATTGTGGACAGGTTGCTCAGTGGTCACTGGAATTGTCTGCTTCTGATAACGCTCAGAGCAATTCAGCGACCAAAGCGGGGAAAATGAGAGACCCGGGAATCAAAGACTGGACGGGAAGTTGTACATTCCTGGGCAACACGTTTCCGGGAAGTTTTAGTTGGAGCGACAGTCAAAACATAACGCTTAAAACAGGCGGCCCGAGTATCAATTCAGGCGGACACAGTTTTACTGGAAAAGCCCATTGGACGTCGATTGCTATTTCCGGTGATATTACGTCCGGAGGGCGTGTGCAATGCCAAGTTTCATTCGCGGGAGATGGCGCGTTGACATCCAGTTCTGGCGGTGGAAATGGGGATAGCAGTCCGAACATTCTGCTGGCGAAAGATTGTGTGATAACCTTTGATGGGAATACATTGGCGTGGAAATCGTTCAACTTTACAATCAATCATGAAGTACAAGAGCTGGTTGACAGTTCATGCGTCGACGATGGGGAAATCTGGAAGAAACGGTACGCGGGGTTGATAGATTGCACCGGGTCGATTGATTGGGTTGGAGATGAAGAACAAGCTGAACTCAATGACATCGGCGCGTTGGTTATTGTCTGCGGGAGTACACAGATATTGAATATTGGAAAAGCTCGTTACATGGGAATGAGTGGATTTACGGCTGACCCGTCAAGCGGCGCGTTGGTTGGAGGTTCCAGCAACTTCTCCATGTGCGCTCATGACGATGGCGGTTCGATGGGTTCGCTGTCTGTTTACGGTAATGCGCTGTTCCCGCCGAGTGGAGGGGGAAGCACTACTACCAGTTGATTTGATTGATGGAGGGATAAATGACGGACGTTGTAGCGGAGGAAACTCCTGTGCGTTTGCATAATGGCGAAATCGTGATTGTTGCGCCTTATTCAAACCGGGATATGCTCACAGTTTTCAAGACTTTTCAAAAGAAGAAGCTGGCGACTTTAGTTGAAGCGATTCCGAAAGATTTAGATGCGAAGCTCTACAAAGCGGCTTATGCTGAAGCGGTTGAAATCAGTAAAAACTTCGACATAAGCAATTTTGAAGAAATGTTGAGTTTTGCTGATTACGAAGTATTTTCAACTGTAATCATGCTCGCAATCGGGAAGAATTACAAGGGCGACGTAGGGAAAAAGGCTGACGAAATTCTGGATTGTCAAGAGGATTTTGAAGCGTTGATTGAGGCGATTTTCGGCGGGGAGAAAAAGGAAGATGAAGAAATGCTCCCCCCGGAGAAAGTCCAGCCGTAGTAACCTATAAGCAGTATAAAGACTCCCTGACTTTAATAGCTGGGAGTCTTGCTAAATATTACGGCTGGACGTATCAGGATATTGCTGACATGACCATGGCTCAATGTAATGCAGCAATGGAAGCGGCAGTAAAAGATTCAGATGCGAATGCGGTTGATGAAGGGAAGCCAGGGATTGATGGGAATTTACATTTTTCAACTCGTGAGAATTGGGAAATCTGGAAGCAGACAAGAGGGCTAAATGGCGGGTAAATTGCTCAAATTTGACATAAAGTTAATGCTTGGAACATTCAAGCAGAACATGAAGGGTTGCGTTGACGACTTCAAAAAATCATGGAGCGAGTTTGGGCAAAACATGAAGAAATCAACGTCTTTCAGCGACATGTCGAACGTGTTGTTCCGGTTGGGGAAAGACGGTTATTTGGCTCTAATGAAACTTACTGGGCCATACGGTAAGATTATACAATACACCATTGCCTTGACGGTAGGTCTGCGCCTTGTCTGCAAAGAATATGAGAAAGTAGAAAAGGCGGCGTTGCGAGCGTCCAATGCTTTCAAAACTGGTGGACGTATGGGGACAGGGAACTTCTCAAAATATCAGAACAAGGCGAAGGAATTATCGCAGAATGGAACGATAACGCAAGATGAAGCGATGACGGGAATGGCTTCTATCGCTCAGAACAACCATTCCCTTGATGAAAAGACGGTTGACCGATTATTGAATACCAGTAAAGACGCGGCGGCGTTTTTAGGTGGAGATTATGCATCTACGTTGGGAAAATTGGGGGATATTCTGGACGATACAACGACCAGTTATGAAACTCTGCGCAGTGTTGGTTTGGAGTTTACCAAAGCGGAAGTTGAACAGATAAAAACCCTTAAAGAATCGTACCGACAGACGGAAGCGAATGCGATAATTCTTGCCAAGATGGAAGAAGTCTATAAAGGGGCAGAGGAAGCACAAAAGAACACGCTATCAGGACAGTTCCAAACGTTTGTTAATCAATGGAAGAGCTTAATTGCACAAGTGGGGAAGGCGTTAGCTCCAATACATAACTTGGTTTTTTCGTTGTTACAACCTATAATGCAGATTCTGCAAATAGTTGGAGAATTGCTCACGCCGATTGGAAAAATATTTGAAATATCGATAAACGCTATACCGCAAATAGGAATGTTACAAGGGATTATAGAATCCATCAAGTCGGCGGTGAAAAACGTTGTATCGGCACTATCCGATTTATTATCTCCGTTATTGGGAGCAGAAAGTGCTTCTAAATCAATGGGGGAATTTTGGCGAATTGTAGGGCGTGAAATATCTTTTAATATTCGATGGGTAAGCATGCTTCTTTCCATGTTTATCAAGATTATTAAATTTGCGTTAATGCCTTATATCGCGTGTTTCAAGTTGATTTCTGGATTGATTCAAAGAATCGGAGAAGGATTTAAAAAAGGGTTTGGTGGAAGCCAAATGCTTGATTTACCACAGAAGTTGCTGGGGTTATGGAATAAAATTACATCGGTTATTGAAAAGCTTTTCGACATAATAATTAATAATCCGATAATTCAATTCCTTGGAAAAGTGGTTGAAATGCTGAGTTACATTGTAGGGTTATTAGTTGGAAAAATAATGGATGCAGTGTGTGCAATTTTTGATTATGCGAATAAAGCAATAGACGGGTTGTGCGGAGCGTTGAAAGAAGCCTATTTCAGATTTTGGGAAGCCCTCGGATTTGACATGTCGGAAGAGAGAGCGGCGTACGAGAGAGAAAAGAATCAAAGTAACAATAACAATAATTCTGGAAGTGGGGATAATTGGCAAGACCCGAGAATGAATTTTAGGGCGGCGTTTGAGACAGCGGGTTCAATGAGCCAGCGGATTCAGACGAACATCATGCAGAAGAATAGTCCGCAGGCGAAGATGGTTGAATATTTGTCCTCAATCAATGAAAAATTATCGTCAGTAACGGACAGCCAGAAACAGCAAAATGAAGCCCAAACTCAACAGCTTGCGATAATGGGCGCGCAGTATAAAGCAACGAAAGAAATCAATTTAGGGTTCACGTAATGGGTTATTTTTCAAACACATCTTCCTCAAGTGAAGGGTTTGAAGTATTCGGGACAATATCCGAAGAATTTCAACTCAATTCAGGAACGGCAAGCGTACAGTTGCGTTGTCCGTGGGCGGAGCGGTATAACGTTGTAAAAGCGGTTATTGAAGGGGGAGACAATGACCAACCAATTGAATTCCCTGACCAGTTGGAAGGTTACGGCTCGCGTCTGGTTGCGAATAGCGTCAGGATTGAGCCGATGCAGACCATCTATGATGTTGAAACGGGCGATCAACAACGGATTAAATACAAGTACGCTCTTATAACAATTTCCTATCAGATGTTGGCTCCTGAAATCAGTATAGAATCAACAAACCAATATCTGACAATCTTCCCTGCCAATCTGTATTGGGGAGTAAATGGAAGCTACATGCCGTTAGCGCAAGATGAAGCTCCGGGCGTCCGGTTGGCGTCCTTCGACATCACTCTGTCCCATCCCCACATGAAGCTGAAGGTGGGGTCAGGAAAGATACAGGATTATGAAGGATACGTCAACAGCGATACGGTTTATATGAAATACAATGGGGTTGAATACACGTTTGAGCCTCAGACGTTGTTATGCACGACTCCATCAATTCGTTCGGGCGTGAATTTGTACGGGAGCGGATTTAATAGCGTATCGTTGAAATTGAGTTATAACCCGCTGACTCATAATGAGTTTTTCAACCCGTTGCAAAATGCGCCTGCCGGAGCGTCAGACGCCAAAATAGAATCTCACAAAGTCAAGATGTACAAACGGGGAACGAGTACCGGGGGGACGAATACATACGAACAGGTTTTAATCTATCCGGAAAAGGAGTTCAAACCGCTTATTGAAGCGTTTGACATCAAAGGGGCGTAACGGCGATGGGGATTGATAATATACGACCGCTTAAACAGAGGCAGCGACCGCGTTGCGCTGATTGGAATGCTATCGTTGAACAGACGAAGGTAAACCGTCCGAAGATGGAAGGGAAGAAGCCGGAATTAATGCGGCGTATGACCCAGTTCTACACGGCTGTTGAAATTCCTCCTTATTCAATATTCCCGTTGATTCCTAGTGCGACTGATAATAACCACACGTTCAATGCGACGTACACGGTTGAAAAGTACAGGGAGAATCGCAAATCCTATTACATGCCGGGGTATATTGGAGCGAATGGAAGAATGGGGATTCCAGCGGGTTCAATCTTTTTAGGATTCCTCGTTGATACGGAATGGGACACGCCAGTAAAAGTGCATGATTACGAATCTGGAACAGTCCGCTGCGGATTCAAAGATAATTCCTGGGAAGCGTGGATTGAGTCCACGGGATTGATTTTGAATGGAAGCGCTCCCCAGGGCGATGGGATTTATTATTGCCGGATTGAAAATTCATTCACCGACCCGTTATTGTGCGCCAGTGAAATGCCGAACACGGACACACGACCACAAGGGGCGTTTGAGTTGTCCTCGTCGGACACATGGCTCTATGCGGATTCTCTGGATTCCTTCGGGACGGAAAATGACGATTCTCCGCCGAAGGTTGCGAACCCTTGCGGCTATCCGGAAGACCGTCCTGTAATTGTGGGGAGAGTTCAAGGATTCCCCGGCGGAGAAAGTGAAGAAGAATCCACGGGAAGCAATGGTTCCAGCGGAAATGGAGATGGGGAAAATTCAGAGAGCGGCGGCAGTTCATCTGGAAGCTCTTCCTCGTCTGGAAGTGAAGATGAAGCGGAAGTTGATTTGGTTGCGATCGCGTGTGATACTCGCGAATTCTTCATGATAAATAACGGCTCTGGAATCGGAGCTGGCGAGAACCCTCCAAGCGGGAATCCTGGAATTTATAAAAAGGGGAGTTTGCACTACATCAAATATGATTCATCCTCCGGGCGTTGGATTCCTGCCAATGAAGAAGAAGATGAAGAATCAACTGGAAGCAATAGCGGGTCTACTGGAACGGGAGGAACGGAAGAAGAAACGTCCGGGAATGGAAGTTATAATTACCGCCTTGCGGTATGCCAGCGGGATATGCCAGCGGGTTGGAATGTTGAATTCCGAATGCCATATTACGCCCCGGAGATGAATTACGGAGCGGAGCCGCAAAGTGAAGGTGATTTTCAGGAACGGTGCGGCGTGTTGCCGGGAGAACATAAATTCAGTAAAAAACGGCTGGATTACCATTACGTCAATAAACGGTATTCATACGAGCCGCGATTTGTGTTTATTGGAGATGCAGAAGGATATGGCAGCGGCGTAGGTTTGGAGATTGAAGGAGAAACTTACCAAGTTGAATTTCCTGACCCGCGAAGTACGACGAGCTATCCTGATGTTTATGAAGGCGACCAAATAACGGTTGAAGTTGATGCGTCCGGAGACGAACCAAAATTAACGGCGATCGACTTTCCAATGGATTTTCCAAAAGGGACGATTATTGCGAGTTACGTTGACCTTACCGCTTCTCCATATCGGGGTTGGCAAGATGTAACCGACACGAAATATGGAACGGATATTGGGAATGCGGATTTGTTGATTCTGAAAACCAAAAATGGTGGGAAAAGGATTGCAGATTTACGGACACACCAATGCACTTGTAGCAATAGCGGAGGTTCTGGAAGTTCCTCCGGAAGTTCTGATTCTGGAGGCAGTGGAAGCGGCGGCGGGCACACCTGTCCTCATGAGGAAGTAACAACAGCCGAAGCAACGTTCCGATGGTATCTGAAAATAAAGGGAAGTGCGCTGATATGAGGATTTTAACGATAACGATTCCGGAAGCCGAGGAACGGCGGGAATTGTTTACCAAAGACTATCCGTCTAATTTGGGGGATTTTCGCTTTTTCATCGGTAAAGGTAAAGGCGACGTTATACCTCCTTGCTGGTGGGTTTCTAAACGGACGCATTGGGCATTGGTTGAAAATTATATCAACATCTTTGAACGGTATGGCTCCGAGGATTTATTGATATTTGAGGACGACTGTACTTTTGTTTCTGATTTCAATGAAAGATATAATGCTTTCATGAAGTACGTTCCGAAAGATGCGGATTTGATTTATTTGGGAATCTTGAACAGAAAGCCTCCTGTACCATTGAGAAATGGAATCATACAGGCAACTGATGGATTATATTCACATGCGATAATCTACAAGCGGGATTATATTCCATTCCTTTTGAAGTGCCTAAAAGCCCCGCGCTGGCGGGGTTACCATGGTTATGATGAAAGATTGGCGTTGTTGCAATATCACGGTTTGCTGACCGCCTATGCGCCGGAAGAGCCTTTATGCGGACAACGGGCGGGTTATTCATTCATTACCGAAAATGAGCGTCCGGCGTTTCTTCATACCGGCGACCGGAAGCCGTAATTATTGCCACCAGCCCTTTTGACGGTCAGCGGCAACACGTTGGGCGACTTCTGCGGCGGAGTGGTCGTAAACACGAGCGAGGTTTGGGGATAAGTGCCCGGCGACCTTTGAAGCGACGTCGACGCCGTATTGAGCGGAAATAGCCGAATAGGCGGCGTGGCGTAATTGGTAGGGAGTCCAAGGGCGTATATCTGGATTGACTTCCATTGCTTTCAGGACGGCGCGCCGGACGACGTGGTCGTAGACGTTGGTTGTAAATGATTCTGAAAAACGTTCCAGTCTTTTCTGCCGTCTGGAATCGTCCCGTTTTTTTCCTGATGGGGTCAGTGGGGTTTTACGGCGTTCTCTTTGAGAGTTGAAAAGTTCCTGCATTGATTGGCGGACGGTAAAAACGAATTCATCTGGATTCCGTCCATTGCAGTATTTCAACAGGATATTTTTTTCTGCGATTCCGAATGCGATCTGACGGCGGACTCCTTTCCGTGCAATTTTGTTTTTCGCCTTATCGACGTATGCGCCGGAATCGGTGAAGATAACGTCTCCGACGAGGAGTTCGCAAACCTCTGATGGACGCATACAAGCGGCGCGTTGGATTTTAACCATATCGGCGACCGTGGGGGTTAAAAATGGAAGTGTGGCGATAACGTCGCAATCGCGAGCGGATTCTCTTTTTTCAGTTTCAGGAAGTCCGGAATTTTGGGCGAGTGTTACACAGGGGAACAGCCTGATAGATTCGCGGAAGACGGGATTAATCATTCCGTTATTGATTCCCCAAACGAGAACCCGTTTGAAGCATTTAATGATTTTGTTGACGTATTGGCGCGACCATGGTTTTTTTGAGATGAAGACCTTTCCATCTTCCGTAGTTGTTGAACGTGTTTCCGGAGCAATTTCAATCAGGAAATCGCGAAAAGTTCCGAGAAAGAGCATCGTGAAATCGTCCAGATAGAATGGGGGAAAACGTTCCTGGGCGTATTGGATTGCCATACGGGCGAAATTCACGTCTCTGCAGTTTTTTGTTGCCGGGAGTGATTGCAGGTATTTTGAGTAGAGGTCTTCCGAAGTGGGGATTCCTGCGCGGTTTTTTGGTTGAACAATCTTGTATTTTCGACACAGGCGGTTATACTTCGCTTCTGCTTCTGGAGAACCATAGCGACCGAGTGAATAGTATATTTTTTTCCCGTCGATATAGACGATACAACGGGCGGTATCGGTAGAATTCCCATTGGAATCAGGTTTGCGCTTTTGGCGTAGTATTTGAGAGATGGAAGCCATAATACTCCTCCGGTTCACCGATGGTGAACCAAAAATGGTGTTTCAAGGAGGAACCGCCAAGCTCACAAACCCTTTTCCAATAAGGAATTAAATAAGTAGGGGCAGAGGGATTCGAACCCCCAACCAAGGGATTATGAGTCCCCTGCTCTAACCGTTGAGCTATGCCCCTATAAAATCAATTTTCTTTTTATATATTATAACGTCCCTGAGAATCCTGTCAAGGAGTAGGAAAAGGGGAATTTATGGGCGGGGCGCCTTCAAAATTGGGGGCGCCGAAAAAAGGAAAGGGAACACAGAAACCGCAGAATATCCGCAGAATACGCAGACGGGCTAGGAATGTGGCGACAACGCCAACTTCGTTGGCTTCGCCACCGACAGGGTCGGTTCCCGATTGGAAGACTGCAGTACCGAAAACGCTGGTTTAGATGCAAAACCTTGTCTTTCTGCCCGCGCGGCTTCGCACCGCTTGCTTCTGCGTTGTCTGCGAGGAGTCCGCGTACTCTGCGTTCAAAAATATAAACTACTTTTTTCGCAACCCAAAATTTATCGTACCCACTGCCGCGAACCGGGCTGAACAGAGAGGTCTATATTACACAAAAAGTAGCCCGAGCCGGGCTACATCCGGAGGAGGTTTTTGGCTTCGTCATGGCTTCGTCAATTTGGCATGCACACTTCCGACATTTTTTCCGGGGCTTACGCACCCGGCTCGCATAAGCGTAATTCCGTTCGCTTCGCGAACTTCATTACCGTCTTTCATTTTCACTCGCTAACGCTCGTTCCATTCCGTCTTTCAATTATTCCCTGTTCTCTAATACCACCCCCAACTGCGTCTTATTTTTGAAAAATCCGACTCCGGCAAACAGTCTTTTAAACTGTCGTTATTGCCTGTTGGCGGCGAGGTATTAAGAATAGAATTCGGAAGAGAAGAATTACTTCGAATCGCGTCCCACTGATAATCTCCCGTCAAACTTGAAACGCCCTGGCTTTTAGACTCATTATACTTGTTCATTTTCAAGTCTTTAGCGTTCACATAGTCTTGCGACGCCCTCTGTTGTTCAGCTTGATTATTTCTGTAATTTTGAATAATAACAGCTTCTTGGCAACCTAAATCGACAGCTCTATTCTCCAGTTCCGTGACTTTTTTAATACATTCTTCCGGCGACATTGATTCTGCATTATTCGATATGTAACTCGCCTTTAAGATCATCGCAAAAGCGCTGTTAATTTCAACTCCTCGATCTATATAACGCTGCGTATCTTCCGAGCCAATTCCATATTCTTTCATCAACACATCAATCAAAAAATTACAAGCATTTATATTTTCTTTATCAGCTGCCTGTTTTAATAATTGCACCATCTCTCCCCACAATTCACTTTTTCTTTTTAGTTCTTTCTCATCGACACTCTCCTGACCAGCTTTAACCGCCAAAAACATCATTGCCATTGTTTGACCGGACTTCGCCGCTTTGCGAAGCAGTTCAACCCCTTCTTGTTTTACCTTTGGATCGTCGCAACGGGCTAAAGCTGAACCGGCAACCGCCATATCGTACGCATCGCCAGATTGAGCCGCTTTGCGATAAAGAGAAATTGTTGAGAAATCAAGCGGTCGAAATCGCGCCAGGTATATAGCGGCGTGAGGTTTCCCTTCTCTTTCCATTCGTCTAAGACAATACTTGTTACGAAAGGATTCTTCCTGTTCATCAATTAATTTTTCTTCATAATTAAAGCAATCATCAAGACAAACGTCTAATTGTTTGCCTTGAAACATTCCCGTTTTAAATCCATTTGCATACGCCATGGCATAATAACGTTTGGATTTCACAATGTCGCGCTCAACGCCAAGCCCCTTTCCGTAAATCGCCGTCAATACAGAATATTCTTTATTGTCCTCTAAAATCTTTATGCCTTTTTCAACATCCTGTTTGACGCCTTTGCCTAAAACGTAACATAAACCAAGATATTTATTTGCTCCATCAACGTTCATTTCCGCAGCTTTTTGAAGATAGGGAAACGCCTGTTCAAAGTTCTCCGTTCCGTCCGGATTATAACAGATAAACTGGAATTGCCGCAAAAACGCCAGCGGATTACCATTTTCCAACGCCTCTTTATTTAATTCAAGAGCTTTTTCATCTTCATCGGCGTACCAGTAGTCGTCAACAAGAATATTTAACGCCGGTTCACTACACAACTCTTTCGCAAGCATAAATTTCTCGCGGATTTTCGCCCTATCCAGCGGATCTTCAAAGCGTTCTTTTTGATAATAATACCTCGCTACTGCGCATGCCAAATCGCCAACGTTTACATAGTAATCGATGTCATATAAATCGCCCATATCTTCTTCTGGAGGACGATTCCTGGTGTATTGACCTCGCCACTGGTTGCTCATGCTCCGGCGACTGAATCCCTTCCCCTCAACAGAAGACGTCCCTGTTCCCCATTTTGAATAACGATTGGAGAAACGTAAATCAAAGTCATCGCTTGTTTTATCTGAATTATTTTTCTGATACATATCCATTAATTCTTGTCTATGTTCGTTTAAAAACTTTTCTGCTTCCGCGGCAGCCTGTTTTTTACACTCAAGAGCTTCTGGAGAATTGTTATCATCTGTAAGTATGGCAATGGCTTGCAGATACCCAGACTGAGTCACCCCTTTTTCCTGAGATTGTTTTACATACTCGGTATTTATGCTTCTCATTATGCAATTGTCTTTATCTGAAAAAAAGACCGCATAAAATTGCGCAATTGGATCTCCCGCTCTGGCAGCCTTATCTAACCAATAATAAAACATCGAACGATTCTTTTCCGTCCCAATTCCTTTGAGATACAAATACGCCAATCCCAGCATGGCGTCCGGATTGCCTTTTTGAACCAATTGTTCTATCCCTGAAAACAGTTTTTGTTTTTCTGAATCGGAAAGACTTATACCCTCTGGAAGAACTACAATAATTGTAACAATTATACGTTCGCTGTAAATTAACCGATTTAACTGAGGATCAAAAAGCATATCAACCAAGCTGGAAAATCTTTTTTGAGCAATTGTTTTATCTTCATCTGTTTTCTTCCGCAAATGACAAAGTAAAGACGCAATCAATGATGCGGCCTTGCCTTCTTTCCCCCTCAAAGTTAAATTGGACGATTCGTTGAACTTGTCCAGCAGATCGTCAACCCTTTTTATTCCATCTTTTTCATTATATGGCATTAAATAGAACGCAACCTCAAACAATACAGAATCGTCTTTTTCCGTTTGGTACAATTGAAGAAGGATTTCTTTCGCTTTCTTTTCGTCCTTCTCAAAACCAATTCCAAAATTATACGCCATCGCAAGCTTTATTTTAGCGATAGCGTTGCCGGAATTGGCGACAGACAGCAATAACGCCTTGCCCTTTTCGACGTCCTTTTGAGTTCCTCGCCCTTCGATATACCCAAACGCCAAATAGATTTTAGCGTCTTGATATCCCAAATCAGCGGACTTTTGAAAACTCGCAAACGCGGCATCGTCATCGTCGGCATCAATAGCTTTCATGCCCAATTCGCACCAGGCTTCTCCCGAGCCGGCTTCCGCCGCTATCGTGAACCATCTTTTAGCGGCATCGGGATAATTATTTTTTTCTGCGTCTTTCGCCAACTCCAAGGCAGCTTCCGCGTTGCCGGATTTTGCTTCTTTAATTAACTGGCGCCTTTTCTGTTCAACTGTTTCTTCGTCGTCTTTAACTCCCTTTGCTATTTTCGCAGCTTTTTGAAGGCAGTACTCACGCATTGCGTCGTCGCCTCTATCTGCCGCTCTGCGAGCCAATTCCAACAAGACCTCTTCCGAATCGGAATCCATTGCTTTAGAATACCATTTAAGAGCCGCTTTGAGGAGTTTTTTACTTGCCGCATCGTTCATTAGTTCCAAAGCGGCTTCTCCATTCCCGGATTCCGCTTCTTTAATCAGCTTTTCAATTGCTTCGCCAGACAGTTTATCGTCTGCCTTTTTGACCTGTTCCTGTACTTCTTCCTCAACGGTTGTTACATGCGGAACGGTAAACGACGGAACCGGCGGCAACTCGTCCAACTCGTCAGCAGGCGCAAGAGAGACGTTGACATTATCGCCGTTGGCTAAACCTGCCAAAGACGTTAAAACGAATGCTAACAAACAGAATACCGTATTGGTTAATTGCTGAGTTGACATTGAGATTTTCCTTTTTAAGCTATTTCTGGAATAATTTCATAAAAACGTCTTTTATGATATTTCATTTAACCAAAATAACCAAATTATGTCAAGATTGTTTACGCCGATACAATCATTCCGATAACGCCAGAAATCTGAGGCTTGAGGTAGTAGACAAAAGATAGTAGACAGTAGGCAGTAGAGAAGAGGGGATGAGAAAGAAGCGCGAAGCGTAATCAAGAGCTACGCTTCGCGCGTTACGTATTAGTTACATCTGATCCTGGTAAACCTGAGTGCTTTCTTCTTTTGTAACAGGTGAAGAAAGTTCGTCGCTGACGACCGACAGTTTCAAGCGCTGGTCGCCCGGTCGGGTCGCTTTAACGAGAATCTTAAAGTTGATTTCCGCTTTCGGCGACAACTGCGGCGCCGCGTCGAAAATAACCGTATTGTCAGGCCCCATTCGGTACCCCATCGGTCCTTCCGCGTTGAGGAATTCCATTCCGAGCGGGATTTGGGCGCTGACGCGAACGTTTTGTGACGCCTTTGACCCCTGATTGACGACGTTAATATTAAACATCGTTCTCTCGCCCACCAGAACCGGGTCGCTGGTGTCGCTAACCTGAGTTAACAACGCCGCCATGCCTTCTACCAGACATTCTTTCTGTCCGTTGTCTGCAATGCCTTTATCAGCCGTCGCCTGATAAACCAGCGTTTGATGACCAATTTGAGTCGGCGTAACAATCAGTTCCGCTTCGCCGGTGTCGTTTGCTGGCAGTTCCGCCAAGAGCCATCGCACCGTTCTGGTCTGACGGTCGTAAACAGCGTTGTTATTGGCTCTGACAAAATCTAAACCGTTTGGAAGCTGAACTCGCATTGCGACGTTTGACGCCGCTGCCGTGCCGGGGTTAGAGATCGTAAGCTTGTACGCGCCTTCTCGTTCGAGGAACCGGCGCGTTGGACCCTGAACCGTCATTTTAAGCTGTGGCGCAACAACTTCCATGTCAAATCGGCTTTCCGCATTGAGACCCGGGTCGGCTGTAGCGGTAAGCGAGTTGACAAATTTTCCTGCGCGAATTGCCGTCATTGTCAGCTTGACCGTTCGCGTTTCGTCCGGCTTGAGATCGCCGACGTTGTACGTTAAAACGGAATCTTTTGCCTCATGCTGTAACTGCGGCGGCACGTTTTCTGTTAAGACAACGTTTTTAGCCGTTCCTGTGCCGGGGTTCGACAAAAGAATTGTCAGTTCCGTGGTGTTTCCGATTCCGATTTCTTTTACGCCTTGCGTCTGGATAGCCAGCTGCGGTTTGGCAACAATGCCTTCAGCGCTGGCAGCCGTCTGGAACGTAACCTGAGCAACGCTTCCCATGCGTCCTTCTTCCAGAGGCATGAGTTCCATATTCAACGTAATTTGCTTTCCTGGCGGAATGTCGCCAATTTTCCAAAGGAGTTCGCCGTTAAACGATTTTATTGCCGGCGGGTTTGTTTCGATTAATTGCGCGCCCTTGGGAAGCAAGTCTTTCACTTCGACGTTAGCGGCTACGGTGTCGCCCACGTTTTTCACGATTGTTTTCCAGACCGCGCTTTGACCAACAAGCAGTTCCTGCGGCGGAATCTTTTCGATAACAATCTGAGGGGTTTGCGAACCGTTGAGAGCTTTTGGTCCTGGTTCTCCGATTCCGGTAGAAAACGCAGCTGGAGCTTTTGCCTGCGCGGCTGAAGGAGATTCCGCAGAACCAATAACCGTCAGCGATTGCATATCGTTGATCACGCGCGGCTCTCCGCCAGAAACGGGGTTTGCCGGCAATGTCGGTTCCGGAATTGTTGGTTCTGGAATTGTCGGTTCGACGATTGGCGCAGACGGAGCCGGAGCGTCTCCAATGCTCGGTTCAATTTCCGGCATGAGCGGAGGAGTGAGTTCTGGCGCCGCCGGTTCTGCTGGAACCGTTGGCGGCGTCAGATCGAGTTCTGCCGGGGCTGAAAGGGCAGGGGTCGATTCCGGAAGGGTTTCCGGAATGGGCGGAGGCGTCAATTCGACCTCTGCGGACGCTGGTTTTACAGGGCGCGGAGCCTGACCGACTCCGTATGGAGACGGGCGGCGAGACGGAAGCGCCGAGGGAGCGCGGGGCGTCGTTTGAGACGGTGAATAAACCCGCGTTGTGTTGCGACGCGTTGAAACGCCGGGAGGCGTTAGAGGAATTGTCGTTTGCGCTGTCAGCTCGGTACAAAGCGCTAGCGTTGCGAGCGCCAACGCTAAAATCGTTGTTTTATTCATTGTTCCAAGTTCCTTTCAGAATGGGAGTGATGATGTTCTAACAAACCTCCGACAATAGCAAAACAAAGACCTCAAACCGTCCCGACTCTGCTACTGCACAAAAGTTCTTACTGACGCTATATCAAAAAAAGAAATTTTTGTAAAGAGCGGTTTTTAAAAGAACGAAGATGTTTTTTAAGGGCAGAACATCGGTCGTTTCCCATTTTTTTGCGGAAATATTTATGTTTTTACCCAAAATTTTGATTTTTACATTGCACAAGCATGAACGAAGCGCTATAATAACGTTATTCAATCCCAAATAAGAGACTAAAACATTATTTTCAAGATGAATTTCTCGCTATACTGACATTAATATATATTATATGTGAAACTTGTGTGAGTAATCATCCTGAATTGACCTTATATTCCTCCAAAACAATTATGGCGCCTTCACAGCATTTTATAACCAACGAACCCGATCGCAACCTTGCTTCTGTTATCAATGGAATTATTCCAAATAAAACAGAGTCCATGGACTTTTTGGTGGGATATTTCTATTTTTCTGGAATTGAAGGATTTGCAGAAAAAGTTAAAAATAAACATATCCGAATTTTAGTTGGCAAGGACTTGGATCCAGAGTTGGTTAAGACCTCGTCTACCGCCCAATTGTTTCCTAAAAATCAACTGAAAACAGGAACCGACATACAGGAATCATACCAGCAAACCCTTATTGACCTGTTTAACAATTCCGCTTATTTCGAAAACAAGCAAAACGAAGTCTCGTTTCGAATTTATATGGAAAAATTGAAAAACGGGACATTGGAAATCCGCCGCACCAAGGAACCGTGGCACGCAAAACTCTACATTTTCAATTATAATAACGACTCCTCTGAAAATGGCGAAAACCCCGGCTGCGTCATTACGGGGTCAAGCAACCTGACTTATAACGGTTTGGAAGGGCAGGGAGAAATCAACGTTCGTTTTAACAGCAAGCCGGAACACGAAGAGGCGACAAAGATTTTTAACGAACTATGGGACGATTCGATAAAGCTGGTGAATAAAGAAACGTTTGAAACGTTCAAGAAAAAAATTTCTGAAAAAATATGGCTTGACAACATCCCAACGCCGTATTTGGCATTCCTGCGCGTTCTGCACGAATATTTTAATCTTGACACCGCTCGAAAAATTCGCACCCCATACGAAACAACTAACCAGCGATTTCAAAATCTGAAATATCAAGCGGATGCTATTCGAATGGCTATCAACGCTATTGAAAAACACAACGGCGTTATTATTGCAGACGTTGTAGGTTTGGGGAAAAGTATTATTGCCTCAAGCGTTGCAGACAATTTACGTATGCCAACAATCATCATTGCTCCGCCGCACTTGAAACCGCAATGGGAAGATTACATAACGGAATTTCGTCTTTCAACAGCTAAAGCATTCAGTTCTGGAAAGATTGAAGCCGCGCTTGATCATTTCAAAAAATTTTTCAAAAATGAGCAGTGTCTTATTATTATAGACGAAGCGCACAATTACCGAAACGAATTCACGCAAGATTACGCCATGTTGCATGAGCTTTGTCAAAACAATAAAGTTATGCTTTTAACGGCAACGCCGTTTAATAACGCGCCGACAGATATTTATTCGATGATCAAACTGTTTCAATATCCTTCCAAAACAACGCTGCAAACTGTTGCTAACCTCGGCAAAAAATTTAGAGAACTCATTAGAGAATTCAAAAAGATTAAAGACGACCAAAGGGAGAAGAAGTTATCTGACGAACAAATAAAACCTCAAATTACCGCCATTTCAAATGAAATTCGACGAATTATTGAACCGTTGGTTATCCGCCGTTCGCGTTTGGATCTAAAGGCGATACCCGCTTACGCTGAAGACTTGAAAATTCAAAACATCGATTTTCCAGAAGTTCAGCCGCCTAAACTGTTAGAATACGATTTAGGCAATTTGAGCAATCTGTATCAATACACATTGGAACAAATTTCGCCTGAAGACCCTGATAACGCTACGCATAACTTCTTTAAAGCTACGCGATATAATCCGCTGAAATATATAAAAGAAGGCGAAAGAAGAAAAAAACTCATAAATATAATTGAAAAACAAGGGTTTGATTACGATCTGTTTGCATCAGGTCAACGGAACTTGGCACAATTTATGCGAACTATGCTCGTTCGCCGTTTTGAAAGTTCTCAACGCGCTTTCAAAATTTCACTTGATAATATGCTCTTTTACTGTAACAGTATCAAAAACTGGATGGAAAAGCGAAAAAGAGTTCCCATTTTCAAAAAGGGACAGTTGCCAATTATTGATAATGAATCTACAGTAGATGATGAGGATTGCGATTCCGATCTTGAAGATAAAATTAAAAAGTTGCAAGATAAAGGATTGTTTGAAATTCCAACAGATTATTTGACTGCCGATTTCCTCAAAAACCTCAACTCCGATATTAAAGTTCTCGAATCCTTAAAAAAACGATGGGAGAAAGTTTCCGAAGACGACGATCCGAAATGGAATGAATTTATTAAAATAATAGAACGACAATTGAGAAAAGAGCCAAATCGAAAAATTGTCGTTTTCAGTCAGTTTGCCGATACGGTTGAATATCTTTACGAAAAACTTCATCAAAAAGGATTGCCTGTTTTAGAATACACGTCGCACAGTTCCACGCCCGCTAAAAAAGAGGAGATTCGCGCTAACTTTGACGCGGGCGTTCCTGAAGAACAGCAAAAGGACGACTATAAAATCCTTATTGCTACAGACGCCATTTCGGAAGGTTACAACCTGCACCGCGCCGGGGCGATTTTCAATTACGACATCCCGTACAACCCTACGCGCGTTATTCAGCGCGTTGGACGTATAAACCGTATCAATAAAAAGGTTTTCGATAAGCTGTTTATTTACAACTATTTCCCTACCGAAATCGGAGAAACGGAAACCAGAATCAAGGCGATTTCGACCTTGAAAATGACAATGATTCACGCCTTGATGGGAGAAGACACAAAGATTTTAACCACTGACGAACAACTCAAATCGTTTTTCAAAGATCAGTACGAACGCCTCACAGCTCAAGAGGAGCAGCAATCGTGGTATGTCAAATACTTGGCGTTGTATAATCAAATGCGGAGTTCTGATGAAATGAAAAAAGCTCTGCAGCTTCCTTTGCGTACAAAATTACATCGAAAAGACGCTAAAGAAGACGGCGTTTTGCTCTTTGCAAAACATGGGTTGAATTACGTTTTTAAGTTTTCAAATAATGCGGAAGATAAACCGCAGATTCTTGCCCCGGAAGACGCCTTGGCGTTATTTGAAGCCGCAGCAGACGAAATCTCTTACCCGCTTTCAGACCGTTTTAACCCCATTTTCGAATCGCTTAAAAAACCGGAAAACAGAACAAATCGCGATGTCGATACAAGCAAACGAAACGCTTTGGATAAAGTAAAAATCATCTTAGAAGAAGCCAAAAAGAAAAAAGACAATAACGAAAAAATAGAGTATCTTAATCATTTGCAAGAGGTTATTAAACTCGACGCCATTTCCGGGTACAATTTACGGTTTATTAACCAACTAAAAAAAGAAGAGTACGATACTCTATACGATAAAATCAGCGACGAATACCTGGTGCGAATCCTCAACGGATACGACAACGTCGATTTCCACGGAGAAGAATCGCTCATTGTCGCTGAAGAACTCGAAACGCAAAACGCCGTTCAGTTATCGCTCATTTAACCTTAATTAACGCTCATTTATCCCCTTCACTAATATCATGACTACCACATTCGAATTCAACGCTCAATATAACCGTAAAAACTTTGTCAATTTCCTGCGTAACGACTTTTTGGGAGACGCTTTTGCTGAAGAAGAAGCTCCCATCGATCTGGACGGCTTGAAATTTAACCTCATTACAGAGGTTACATCGTTGGGGGATCGAGACGATTTGGACTTGCAAGTCTATGAAGTTAAACACAATACCAGCAACTACAACCGCGTTACGCTGTCTCGAGAAGCGTTTAAAATTATGTTGCATAAGAGTATGCATAATTATGCTTTGATTGCGTTCCTTCCCAAGGGGGAGAAACAGTATCGTTTTTCGTTACTGCACATCAATGCGGAAAAGGATAGCAAATCCACCCGTATTCATAGAGAGTATTCTAATCCGCGCCGATATTCTTACGTTTTGGGCGAAGGTATTGGTACATATACGCCGAATCAATATTTGGCGCAGAAGGGTGCAGTTACAGGACATGACGATTTAAGAGAGCGATTTTCCGTCGAAATTCTCACTAAGGCATTTTACAGCGAATTGTCGAACTGGTTTTTCTGGGCAAAGAAAATTGTTCAGTTTCCCAATGACATTAAAGACGCAAACGACAACGACAAGTTTAACTCTGAAGCGTTAATCCGAATGGTAACGCGGCTTATTTTCGTCTGGTTCTTAAAACAGAAAAAGCTTATTCCTAACGAATTCTTTGATGAAAACTATATTGGCGATACGCTCAAGGGATTCAATCCGTATGATGAAGATAATTTGTATGGCAAATCTACAGAAAGCCAATACTATAAAGCGATTTTGCAAAACCTGTTTTTCGCAATGCTCAACAGTCCTATAATCGACGAAAAAACAAACGCCCTGGCGCGACGATTCCGAAAAGGACGCGACGATTTCGACAACAACAAACTCATGCGATACGAAAAATTCTTTAACAAAAATAAAGCGCAGGAGTTTCTGGATTTAGCCAATCAACGCGTGCCGTTCCTCAATGGCGGGTTGTTTGATTGTTTAGACGAAAAAAACAAGGGCATGTATTACGACGCCTTTACAGACCGAGAAGCCATTCAAAAACAGCTTATCGTTCCCGACTATCTCTTTTTTGGCAAAACCGCTGGGAAAGACACAGATTTATCAGACGATTACGGCGCTAAAACAATTGTCAACATTGAAGGTATTATCGATATTTTGAAGAAGTATAACTTCACGGTCGAGGAAAATATGCCCTACGATCAGGAGGTTTCTCTTGACCCGGAACTGTTGGGCAACGTCTTTGAAAACCTGCTGGCGTCTTACAATCCCGAAACGCAGACAACGGCGCGAAAACAAACCGGCTCCTATTACACGCCCAGAGAAATCGTACAATTTATGGTTGATGAAAGTCTTTGCGCCTATCTCACGCGAAAAGTCGGCAAACAGCACGATACGACTTTACGCGATTTGTTACAATTCAAAGAACTTAAAGATGAAGCGCAAAAGGAAATTGACGAGATTAAAGACGACGTCATTCAAGCGCTGTACGAGTGTAAAATCTTGGACCCTGCCTGCGGTTCGGGCGCGTTCCCGATGGGGGTTTTACAGCAAATGGTTCATTTGCTCAGTCAGTTAGACCCGGAAAACAGGCAATGGAAAGCCTTGCTTACCAAACAAACTAAAAAAGACGCTGCTGACGCGATTGATGAAGAATCTAAAGATGAACGAGAAGAAGCAATAGACGATGTGAAAAAGTCGTTTGATTCCGCATTAACCTATCCAGACTACGCCCGTAAACTGTACTTGATAGAAAATTGCATTTACGGCTCCGATATCCAATCGATTGCTATTCAAATCAGCAAACTGCGATTCTTTATTTCGTTAGTCGTTGACCAAAAGCCGAAATACGACAAGCCGGAAGAAAATTTCGGCATCCGTCCGCTGCCAAACCTGGAAGCGAAATTTGTTGCCGCCGATTCGCTTATTGGACTAAAGAAAAATGATACGGGTTCGTTGTTTTATAATCAGGAGATCAACGAAAAACAGGAACAACTCAAGATAGCGAAGCATAAGATTTTTGGAGCAAAAACCGTCAAAACCAAGCGTAAATATCAGGATAAAGTTCAAGGGTATCGATTAGAAATAGCAAAACTGCTAAAAGAAGAAAACGCAGTGAGCAACGAAGAAGCGGAAGAACTTGCCAAATGGGACATGTTCGACCAGAACGCTGTCGCGCCGTTCTTTGACCCGGAATGGATGTTCGGCGTCTCCGATGGATTCGATATTGTCTTGGGAAATCCGCCGTATCGACAACTGCAAGCCAACAATGCGGAGTTGGGGAATAAATATAAGTCTTCCGGTTTTGAAACGTTTACCAGTACAGGGGATATTTATTGCCTCTTTTATGAAAAATCGCTCAATTTATTAAAGCAAAATGGTCGCGTCTGTTTGATTACATCCAACAAATGGATGCGCGCTGGATATGGCGAAAAATTGCGTAATTATTTATCAAAAAATACGAATCCGCTATTACTTGTTGATTTCGCAGGCGTTAAAGTTTTTCAGTCAGCAACCGTAGATACTAACATTTTACTTTGCGAGAAATCTGATAATTTGAAAAAAACTTTATGTGTCGAAATGAAAGATTTCGGTAAACTAAAAGGCAATGATAAAGAATGCTTTAATAAATTGAGCGATTACGTATTGCATAACCAAACCCCGATGAACTTTAAACAGGTTGGCGGCGATAGCTGGGTTATCTTGTCGCCAATCGAACAAAGTATCAAGAAAAAAATAGAATCCGTGGGCGTGCCGCTCAAAGATTGGGATATACAAATCAATTATGGAATAAAAACAGGTTATAACGACGCGTTTATAATCGCAGCTGAAAAACGCGATGAAATACTAAATAATTGCAAAACTCCGGCAGAACGTAAACGGACGGAACAAATTATAAGACCAATTTTAAGAGGCAGGGACATTAAACGATATGGCTACGACTGGGCAGGGTTGTATATTATAGCGCTATTTCCATCGAGAAATTACGATATTGAACAATATCCAGCCGTTAAAAAGCATTTGTTAGAATTTGATAAAGAAAACCTAATCGAATGTGGTTTGGAACATATTGCTAAAAAGCAAACGCTACTACACGATTATTGCAGACAACGACTTGAACAGATTGGGAAAGAAATTCGAATCGAGGGGAAAAAGGTAATAATTAATGGCAACGTTCAAAAAACGCGTAAAAAAACAAATAATAAATGGTTTGAAACTCAAGATAGTATCGGTTATTGGGAGGAATTTTTTAAGCCAAAAATCGTATATACGCCAGTAAATTCGGAATACCGATTTGCCCTTATTGAAGGCACATATTTTTTTAACAATTCTCTTTTTATGATCACAGGAGAGAATATAGAAATAATATGCGCTTTGTGCAATTCCAAAGTATTTTTGTTCTATATGGAAAAAATACTTTCTAATGGCAATTATCAATATGGTTCAGGCAGATTTTTTGAAAATTTACCCCTATTAAAAATTAACGATAGGCATACGCTAAATACAATTAAAAAGCTTGTAAATACAGCTTCAGAAAATCGACCCCCAAAAATAATAGATGAAATAGACCAGATAATTTATGAATTGTACGGTCTATCCAACGAGGAAATTGTTTTTATTAAAAACCAATTAAAACAGGATTGTAATTAATCGATTTCTTTATCTTGTTTTTGCTGTGATTCAATAAATTCTATTTCATCATTGGTCAATCCATATTTATGGTATAAATCCATATCAGTAATTTGTTTGTCATATTTAGAATACGGGATACATAAATCCCGTATATTGTCTGAATTCCCGGCGTTTCCACCGGCGGCTAATCCTATTATGGTATCTAACAACCATTGAATTA
Source organism: Thermoguttaceae bacterium (assembly GCA_045546875.1). Lineage (GTDB taxonomy): Bacteria > Planctomycetota > Planctomycetia > Pirellulales > Thermoguttaceae > RUG11551. The sequence goes on from JAZQDP010000208.1 coordinate 28,497, forward strand.
TTTTAGAATTCAAAACTGAACACAAATAATTTAATTGATTGCCTATAATAAAGTGCATACTGTCTTGTATAAAGACGCCCTCTTTAACTATGGCAAATTGTTTAACTGCAGCAATTCGATTCCAAACAATCTTTGGCTTAAAGAAATCCTCAGATTAAAAAACAAGATTTCTCAAACTAATTTGATTGGATAAATGTGTATTTTATCTTCGTCTTGTAAATTCTCTTAACGAAAAAATAACTTAACTAGTTTCCATTTTCTAAAAAATGATTTTTTAAAAAAGTGGAGATTTTTCTCCACTTTTTTATTTTTGATAAAGACCATCAAGCGCAATATTGTCGTATAAATATGTAACACGTGTTTATACAGTTTATACAGTTCCTAACGCAGGAGAAACAATATGCACTCAATGGATAATCAGCTTACTTTTGATTTTGAAAACTCATTTCTCAAAAGCTCTCTTACTATTGTACAACAGGTTATCGAAAAATACAAGAGCATTGATCGTATCTTAAACGAAAATTCTGAGATTATTCAGTTTGTAC
>JAZQDP010000209.1:0-10938 GCA_045546875.1 Thermoguttaceae bacterium
GCGGATTCCGGAGAAGTTTCCACGGTTGAAAACACCCGAGAGTATTTCCCCGGTCTGTTCGCTTCCGGCATGAGCGCCAACAACGTCATGGGCGGATACCGCATGGGTCCGATTTTCGGCGGCATGATCAAGTCCGGCGTCAAAGCCGCTGACCTGATTACAAAAGTGCTGGAAAAGTAAGGTGAGATATAAGACTCATCCTGAAACTGCTCACCTTTAGTTGTGAAGGTTTATCTCACGCAAAGAACGCAAAGGACGCGAAGGAATTTTAATTTTAAAACTTTGCGAACTTCGCGAACTTTGCGTGAGATTTTTCTTTTGGTTACAAAAACATCGTTTTTCTGCTGTTTCTTGCCGGCTGATGGTTGAGTTATGAGTTTTTAGCTTCTAGCCCCTGACTTTTAGCAGATTACGTGTAACCTGTGTTGAAAAGCTAATAACTAGAAGATAGCGGCTAACAGCTAATTCTCAACAGTTCCACGGACCGTAAACCGCTTTGACCGTCATGGATTCGTCGTTAGCGGTGAGGTAATAGACTTTGAACCTCGCGCCGCCGTCGAAGACTTTAACGACCACGTGACCGCCAATCTTGACGATGTCTTTCGCCCACGGCTGAGCGTTAATCTCTGCCGCCTCGCGGGGAGCGTACAGCGTCGGGCAGATGAGCCGGTCGCCGGGATACAGCTCTCGCGAGAGCATAATCGGGACGGTTTTCTTATTGACGTGCATCGGATGCCAGACGTTGGGAACGTAAATCTTCGCCTGAACTTCTTTGACGAATTCTGGACGCATGGCGTCGATGAACCCGTGATGATTTGCCTTGCAGACGCTGACTTTACCCGTCGTGCGCCCGACGATAGCTTCCAGACCAACGTCCGCGCCGTCGTTGTCCAGAACCGTCCCGCTGATGTCGCCTCCGGAGAAGAACCGGAATTTCCCGTACGAAACGCGAATGGCGATGCTGAACAGGTTCTCATTCGCGCCCTTCTTGTTGTTATGCGGATACTTCACAAACAGGTTCTCCGTTGGAACTTGAACGTCCGGATTGAACTCGTCTTCCGGCTTGGGCGGTTCCAGACAGACGGCGCCGTTCCCGCAAACGTTGAAAACCTGAAACTGTCCTTTGTACTTTTCCGGGTCTTTTTTCAAGGCGATCTGATTCGCCCGCCCGACGACAAACGGCGTGCGCTTGAGCCCGTTCGCCTTTTCCTGATACTGAACGAACTTCACCCAGTTTGGGGTTTCGTATTGACGCCACGCTGTAACAGGAGCGTCATAGTCCGGATACGAGCGGTCGAAGACCTCGTCAAAATGAATGTATTCCGCAACCTGCGCCAAGCCGGAAAGATGGTAGTCTTCCCCACGACCAGAAGTCATGCCGGCGTGGTACTTGTCGTTCCCGCCGCAATGGTCGTCATGGAAGTGAGAACACATCATATAATCGACGTGGTCGCCCGCCGGGTTGACCCGTTTGACGTACCGCGCCACCCATTCGCCCGACCGGCGGCTTGTATCAGGCAGCATGACAGTGTTGTCTCGATGCGCCCAGTCGCCGGTGTCGAGAAGCATAGACGTCCCATCCGGATAAATATGGAACGCGGATTCCGTCGCGCCGGTGTAGATAAAGTGCAAGTCCAGCTCGCCCTCTTTCCAGCCCGTGTACGGCTTGCCGGTTTCCGGACTGTCGGACGGCGTCGGCTCGGGAACGGCGTTCTGAGCGTGACATATCTGACTTGACCCCAGTTGTGAAACGACCAACGGCGCGGCGGCGCACTGTCCTAAAAACAGACGCCGGGAAAGGGATTTGCGTTTTTTCATAATCTGTGACTCCTTTTTAAGTTGCGAGTATTTAGCTTCCAGCTCCTGACCTCTGGCTTTTAGCTGATAATGAATGAACCCGCATTGAAAAGCTAATAGCTAGAAGCTGGCGGCTAAAGGCTATTCTATGCTTCCCACGGACCGTAAACGGCTTTGACGATCATGGATTCGTCGTTGGCGGTGAGATAGTAGACCTTGTACTTCGTTCCGCCGTCGTAGGCTTTGACGACCACGTGTCCGCCGATCTTGACGATGTCTTTCGCCCACGGCTGAGCGTTCATCAAAGCCGGGTCTTTCGGTCCGTAATACGTCGGGCAGATCAACCGGTCGCCCTCGTAGAGTTCTCGCGACGTCATAATGGGACTCGTTTTCATGTTGACGTGCCAGGAGTCCCAAACGTTTGTAACATAAACGCGCGGCTGAACTTCTTTGACGAATTCCGGACGCATGGCGTCGATGTAGCTGTGATGGTTCGTTTTGCAGACGTTGACTTTCCCGACGATTTTCCCGGTCATGGCTTCGTAGCCGATGTCGTTCCCATCGTTGTCTGTTACAACGCCGCTGTAGTCGCCGGCGGTGAAGAACCGAAACTTCCCGTAAGAAAGACGGAACCCGATACTAAACAGGTTCTCGTTGGCGCCGGGTCTGTCGTTGTGCGGGTACTTGAGAAACTGGTTTTCCGTTGCCAGCTGAATGTCAGGATTGAACTCGTCTTCCGGCTTCGGGGCTTCCGTACACAGCGTTCCATTTCCGCAGACGTTGAGAACCTGAAACTGTCCCTTGAACTTGTCCGGCGACTTTTTGAGAACAATCTGGTTCCCGTGTCCAACGACAAACGGAGTTCGTTTCAGCCCGTTCGCCTTTTCCTGATACTGGACGAATTTCAGCCAGTTGCGAATTTCGCCCTGACGCATTGCTGTAACAGGCGCGGTGTAATCGGGATAAGAGCGGTCAAAGACCTCGTCAAAATGAATGAACTCCGCCACCTGCGCCAAGCCGGAAAGACGGTAATCTTCCCCGCGCCCGGTTGTCATTTCAGCGTGTTTGAAGTCGTGCCCGCAATGGTCGCCGTGGAAATGAGAACACATCATGTAATCGACGTGATCGCCAGCCGGGTTGACTTGCTTGATATACTGCGCCACCCATTCCCCGGCGCGCTTGGTCTGATTGGGCAGGGCGGGAATGCCGTTTCGCGGGGTGAGGTCGCCGGTGTCGATAAGAATCGATGTGCCGTCCGGGAAAATGTGATAGCACGATTCCGACCGTCCCGTATAGATGAAATGCAGATCGAGATCGCCCTCTTTCCAGCCTGCGTAGGGCTTGCCGGTTTCCGGACTGTCGGACGGCGTCGGTTCTGGAACGGCGTCTTCCGCCCGGCAAGGCTGAACGCCCCCCAGCTGAGAAACAATAAACGGCGCGGCGGCGCACTGTCCTATAAACAGACGTCGGGAAAGGGATTTACGTTTACGCATGATCATTGACTCCTTAAGATATGAACAATTGAATATCGGTTTCTTAAATTGTAGCTGATATGAATCTGAAAGTCAATGATCTGTAAACGGTTTTGTTTGAAATTTCTACAAAAAAGGAATGGTATTTATAAATAGGACTTTAAACGTTCTTTTTTAGAAGTTCTTTATATATTTTAGTGGGTGGGTGTCGATGGGGTTTGCGTACCAGCCCTTGACGTTGTTACGCACCATTTCTTGCGACATATAGAAGTACAGAGGTACAAACGGCATTTCTTTTAAAAGCAGTTCTTCTGCCTGAGCAAGAATTCCCATTCGCTGGGCGGGATCCGATTCGTTTTCTGCTTTTTTCAGCAATTCGTCGTATTCTGCGTTGCTCCATTTTCCGTTGTTCGACGGCGATGTTGACTGGAAGAGCATTAAAAACGTGAGTGGATCAGGATAATCGCCGATCCAGGAACTGCGAGCAAATTGGAACTGCCCAAGACTTTTTCGAGACAGAAAGTCCGCCCATTCCTGATTTTGCAGTCGAGCGTCTATTCCCAAATTCTTTTTCCATTGGTGCTGAACCAACAGAGCCAGGTTTTCATGTGATTCCGCCGTATTGTAAAGAATCTCAATAGTAGGAAATCCTTTCCCACCGGGATAGCCCGCTTCTGCCAAGAGTCGTCGCGCTTCCTCGACGTTGTATTCATCGCCGTGAACTTCTCGATACACGCCCGGAATGGACGGAACAATTCTATCCGCAGGCAGTTGACCTCCACGGGTTACTTTTTCTACAAACTCCTTTTTATCCAGAGCCATGTTCAGAGCGCGGCGAACGCGAACGTCCTGAAATGCCGGGACTTTCATATTGAACGTATAGAAATACGTTCCAAAATACGGCTGATTGACAAAGTCCTTTTCCGGTCGTTGAGCCAGTTCTTTGGCGATCTCCGGCGGGACGGACGAAATCCAGTCCACGTCTCCCGCCATGTACATGTTAAGCGACGTTACAACCGATTTTACCGCCAGACAGTCAATTGTATTGCATCCAACGTTGTCTTTATCCCAGTAAGTTTCGCTTTTTCGCAGACGAATTCTGTCGCGAATACGGCGATATTCAATCACAAACGGACCGTTGCCGACCAGGTTTTCCGGTCTTGTCCATTGGGGTGAACCGTACGTTTCGACGCATTTTTTGTTGACCGGATAAAACGGATAGAATCCCATCAGGTATGGAAAATACGGAACCGGGTGAGAAAGCGTCATTTCCAGCGTCAAGTCGTCCAGAACGCGAATCGGCACGGTATCGAAATCCGGAAGAATCCAAACGTACGTCTGACATGACGAGTCCACCGGCTTTTTCTGGAATCGATACGTCTTGCCGTCTGCGCCGGTTACGTTGTATATCGGATTTGACTCAGGCGCTTTCGTAACGTCGCCTTCGATAGAATTCAAAACGCCTTTAATCGTTTTCCCGGGAGCGAAGGGCAGGGCGCCGGGTTCTTTTTCCGTCAGTTCAATTTCGACTTTGTCGCCCGGCTTGACCTTTGAGGTTGAATAGTTCTCCGCATTAGGCAGATACCACAATTCATAGGAGTACTCGCTTCCCATTGACGGATGAAGACACCGGCGGAACGAGTACCAGAAATCGTGAGCTGTTACCGGCGTCCCGTCTGACCACTTGGCATTGTCGCGCAGATGAAAAGTATATGTCAATCCATCGGGGGAAATATCCCAGCTTTTTGCTACGCCTGGACCTGGCACGCACGTTTTCGGATCCCACGCGCAAAGCCCTTCAAACACCGCGCTGATAATTCGCCCTTCGATGTTTCCTGACGCTAACGCCGGGTCAACAGTGCGAATTTCGTCGTTATTGCAGAACGTGAAATCTGCCTTGTCCAGGCGCATTGATGTACAAATGAAAATCACTAATAATATAGCGACAATAGCGATGCCTATTATTACAAAGGAAAAATAATCTCTCATAGGATTGATGTTAAGTATTGGATTATTGACCTGATTCTGGTTTCGCGATAAAAATATCGCCCATCCGAAATTCATTTGTAATTATACATAAAATCCCTTGACAGACAAGGGCGAGAGGATAAAATAATAAGAAAACAAAAAACGATTATATGAATTCCTGATTAATCCGCTATGATAGAAACACACCCATGGCAGCCGTTTATTCCACCGAAGGCGAGAATGTTGTTTTTAGGCAGTTTTCCGCCTCCGGAGAAACGTCATTCTATGCCGTTCTTTTACCCGAATCTGCAAAATGATTTCTGGCGCGTTATGGGGCTGATTTTTTACGATTCTCCAGACGTCTTTCTCGTTCCGAAGGAAAAACGATTTGACCAAAAGAAAATTGAGTTCTTTTTAACTCGGCAGCGCATTGCCATGTACGACGTCGGAAAGAGAGTGGAGCGTCTCGACGGCAACGCGTCTGATAATCGCCTGAGGATTGTCGAGCCGGTTGACCTTTCAGAATTGATCAGCCGAATCCCAACGTGTAAAATCGTTGTTGCGACCGGTCAGAAAGCGTTAGACGAAATCCTTCGTCAGGCATCGTTTCCCAATTCGCCAGAATCTCCCATCGCGCCTGCCATCGGGGAATCGACACAGATTCTTTTCAATGCTCGACCGATGACGCTTTTTCGTATGCCGTCCACTTCCCGCGCATATCCCAAACCGCTGACGTACAAAGCGGACTTGTACACACGCTGTTTTGAATGATGTGAGAATATGTTTATGTCAAATATGTTATAATAGTAAATTAGAATATTGTTGTTTCTATTACTTTACGATCATCCGCCAGCACTGATGAATATGTTTGTTGCGGAAATCTTCCGGCAGCGTTCGGGCGGTGTAGTCGCGAATGGAGTACATCTCTGACAATCTCTCTTCGTCCAGCTTGAATCGCCGGAAGTTATTGGAGAAATAGACAACGCCGCCGGGCGACATCTTTTGAGCCAGCAGACGGAGCAGGGTGACGTGACACTTTTGAACGTCCCAGTCCTGCTCGGTCGATTTGCTGTTGGAAAACGTCGGCGGGTCGCAGACGCACAGGTCAAACGAGTTGTTGTCAATCCGGGAGAGGAACTTCATCACGTCTGCTTTGACGTAATGAGCCGGGAATTCCGGAGCGAAAAAGCCATTAAGCTCCATGTTCGCTTCTGCCCATTCCAGATAGTTGGGCGACAGATCGACCGAAACGACGGACGCCGCTTTTCCCGCCGCGGCGTAACAGCTAAACGCGCCGGTATAACAAAACAGATTGAGAAACCGCTTGCCCGCCGCCTCTTTGCGAACCATGTCTCGCGTGATTCGATGATCCAAAAACAGACCCGTGTCGAGATAGTCCGTCATGTTGCACAGAAACGTCAAGCCGCCCTCGTGAGCGTCAATAACGCGTTCTTTCTGGGCGAACTTCTCATACTGGGCTTCGCCCCGCATGCGCTGCCGCCGTTTGAGAAAAGCGTTGCGCGGCTCTACGCCCATGACTTCCACTGCGGTTTCGACCATCTTGTCCAGCCAGAGTTTATGCTGACCGACGTTGCGCCCGTCCGGACGCTCATATTCCGCTATATGCAGGTACTCGCCCTCGTAGAAGTCGATTGCCAGCGGGACTTCCGGAAAATCCCGGTCGTAAAGCCGATAGCACGTTATTCCCCGTTTAGGCAGCTTCCGCAAATGATGAGCGCGATTTGCCAGACATTTCCCAAACTGCTCCGCCTGATACTGAGCGTACTCGTCCAGCCCGGCAAAGACAGGTTGACGATTAGGGACGGGGTTAGGTGGCGTTACAGGTTCCGGAACTTCCGCTGGCGCGTCTGTTACAGAATTGTCTAAATTGTCTAATGCTTCTTCTTCCGGCGTTTCGGTTTCAATCTTGTCGTTCTGTTCTTCCCATACCCGCTTCGGCGGACGTTTCGGTCCGACGAACTGAAAGTACGTACATTCGATTCGGCTGTTGTAGAGTTTTCGGCGCCGCGTCGCTTCCTGTCCGATAACCTTTTCGAAATCGTTCCAGGCGGTGATGATATAGAACGACCAGTCCGGTAAGCGGCTGAACACCGCCGGCATGGACTCGTACAGCGGACGCAGCTGCGCCAGTTCGCCGATTCTGTCTCCGTAGGGCGGGTTGCAGATAACGCAGCCGTAATGACGCTGCGAGGTCAGGTCGGCGAAATCCTTTTGCTGAAAATGGATGTCGTTTTCGACGCCTGCCAATTGCGCGTGCTGTCGGGCGAACTTGAGCGCCTGAGCGTCGATGTCCGTCCCGATGATTTTGGTTTCCAGCGGGGGAAGAATCGCGGCTTGCGCTTCTTTTCGCGCTTCAATCCAGAGTTTGGGCGGGAATATTTGCCACGACTGCGCGTCGAACTGCCGTTTCAGCCCCGGGGCGATGTTGCGTCCGGTCATCGCCGCTTCGATGGGAATCGTGCCCGACGCGCAAAACGGGTCGATTAACGGCGCACCGGGTTCCCAGTTGCTCAGTAACACCAGCCCCGCCGCCAGCGTCTCGCGCAGCGGAGCGGCTACGTTCATGAGTCGATACCCGCGCCGGTGCAGACCCCGCCCAGTCGTATCGAGCGTAATTGTTGCGTGATCTTTGAGCAGAGATATTTCAACCGTATACAGCGCCCCGTCTTCCGGAAGCGTCGTAGTTTTATAGGCGTTCATGAGCCGATTGACAATCGCCTTTTTTACGGTTCGTTGCAGGGCAGGGACGCTCGTAATTTTAGATCGCACCGATCGTCCCTCGACAACGACTTTGGCGTTTCGCGGCGCCCAGTCTTCCCACGGAATTTCAGACGCAGCGTCGAACAGGACGTCGAAATCCTCGCACGGAAACGATGCCAGCTCGATAAGAACCTTGCCCGCGCAGCGCAGATGTATATTCGCCTTGACGACAGCGTCCAGCCCGCCTGTGAAATACGTTCTTCCGGGACCGGACTCTGCGTTTTTAGGGGTAAAGCCCATGGCTTTGAGTTCTCTTGCTACAATCGACTCCAAGCCCATGGTCGACGTCGCGATTAATTGCAGTGATTCCATGCGTTCTATTGTACAATCCTGATTTTTTTAGTCAAGTCCTCTCCAAGCGCTTGCATTCTCTTTTGCAATCCTGTACAATAACAAAAAAAGTTAATTTTTAGTACAGGAGAATTATTATGAACAGAATTTTAATTGCGTCTGTTTTGGCGTTGCTACTGGTTCCGGGAACGCTGGCTTTCGGTCAGGAAAAGCCGCCGGTTCCGCCGGAGGGGTTTGATCGCGTTTCGGACGTTCCGCATGGGGCTATTAAATTGATTACGTACCCGTCCAAGACGGTTGGCGTCGACCGCCGCGCGGTTGTTTATACCCCGCCGGGATATTCCGAAGAACAGAAGTACCCGGTTTTGTATCTGCTGCACGGCATCGGAGGAACGGAATGGGAATGGGTTCACGGCGGACATCCGGAAATCATTCTCGACAACCTCATTGCTGAAAAGAAAGCGGTTCCGATGGTTGTTGTCATGCCTAACGGTCGCGCCATGAAAGACGACTCCGTAGGTCGCAATCCGTTTTCTCGGGAAAAAGTCGAGGCGTTTGCGAACTTCGAGCGAGACTTGCTGGACGACTTGATTCCTTACATCGAAAAGAACTACTCCGTTTATACCGACAAAGGCAACCGGGCGATTGCCGGTCTGTCGATGGGCGGCGGGCAGACGTTCAATTTCGGGTTTGGACATCTGGACACGTTCGCTTGGATCGGTCCGTTTTCTGCTGCGCCGAACTCGAAAAAGCCGGAAGAACTCGTTCCTGACCCGGAAGCGGTTAAAAAGAACGTGAAATTAATCTGGATTTCCTGCGGCGACAAAGACGGACTGATTTTTATCAGCAAACGAACATACGAATATTTAAAGGAAAACGACATTCCCTGCCAGTTCTTCGCAACGCCCGGCGGACGACACGATTTCCGAGAATGGAAAGCGAATCTGTATAACTTCGCTCAGCTGATTTTCAAATAGAAACAAGCGACAAAACGGGGCGGCGAGGCAACCTTCCGCCCTGTTTGCGTTTTCAGTTCTAACTCATTCAGACGCTTTTGCCGCCTCAACCGCCTTTTGAGCGACGGAGCGGAGGAACTTGGCGTCGGATTCCGTTATCCCTTTGGGGACGTACGTAACGCCGTTGGCGTCACGGTCGAACAGGAACGCAAACCAGACGCACGCCTGAAGGTATTCTCCGCGGGCGTTGAGATGAAAGGCGTCGCCGGCGAGTTTTTTCTGCCCGTTTTTGTCTTCCCAGCGCAGGTTGCCGCAGAGGAATCCGTTCATGTCCGGCAGCTCCGGATAGACCAGATCAGCGCGATTGAACGGCTTGTATCCGCCGGGCTGGGTCTGACGCGCCAGCTGAACCGCGTCTCCGACCGGGATAACGCGAACGCCCAGCTCTTTCGCCGCTTCTGCGTACGCTGCCTTGAGCTTTTCGTACATCTGATCTTGAGTTATTCCCCACTGCTTTAGGCGGTTGTCGTCCGGACGATACGCCCACGTTTCCTGAATGACGATTTCCGCTGTCGGCGCGTTTTCCTTGATGAAATCGTACAGATTTTTTGCGTACGGGAAGTACGTTTCCGGCTTCCAGCTGAAATGGCTTGCCTGCTGAATGGAAACGACGTCCCATGGCTTGCTTTGAACCTTTTCTTTGTACGACCACTTATCAAAGAATCGCCACGACGGGTCTTTGGCTTCCCGGTCGATGTTGATCCAGTGGCGTTCCAGCGAACAGCCGCCGATGTAAATCTGATCCCATTCCAGATGACAGCCCGGGACGGACTCCACGACCGGCTTGAAATAGCGGCTCAGACTGTTGGAAAAGCTGTTGCCGATCGACAGAACGCGCAGCGTCTTTTCCGCCGGAGCAGGGGACTGACCCTCAGACGACTCTTCCGCCCAAATTGCGGACGATGTTAATCCAACTAACGCGATTATCGTTATTGCCAGACTAATAGATGATTTCATACGTTTTCTCCTTTGAGTGTATATGGTTTGCCTTGCAGAATCAGCTCCATGCGTCGCGCCTGCTCTTCGATTGTCAGCGTTCCGCCGTCCAGTTCGACGGTCATCCAGCCGTTGTAGTCGATGTCTTCCAGTTTGCCGCGAAGGGTTTTCCAGTCAACGGAGCCTTCCATAATCATGACGAATCTGCCGCCTTGACCGTTTTCGTTGAGCTTGAAGTCTTTGAGGTGAATCTTGTAGATGTCTTTGCCCAAGACGTCGAACCAGTCCAGCGGGTTGGAATACTTGACGTGGTTCCCGACGTCGTAGTACGCCTTGACGAGCGGGCTGTTAAACGACCGAATGAAGTTGGCGGCGAATTCCGGCTTGACCCACATGTTGTTCCATACGTTTTCGACGCACAGCCGGACGTTGAACTTTTCCGCAGTCGGGAGCAGATTTTCCAGAAACTCGCGGCTGCGCTTCATCTGCTCGTTATGGGCGGCGATGTACGCTTTGTACGGCTCGTTGTCGCCGTCGACGACGGAAATCAGCTCGTTCGTCTTTTCGTCAAACTGGATTTTAAACTCCCACGGCTGCGGCATAGCAACCCCGGAAACGCGCCCCGGCACGATCAAAGCGCCGTCGCAGCCCAGGATTGACGCGGCTTAAGTCGGAGG
>JAZQDP010000210.1:0-2836 GCA_045546875.1 Thermoguttaceae bacterium
TGTAAATTTTTACATTGTCTTTCGTTAAAAGCGTAAAGCCCGCTTTGATCGTCAAGGTATATTTGCTCTTAAATTCGTTCAATACGCGAACCAACGTAACCTGCGATTCCGTACTCACTTGCACGGGAGAATAAAGTCCGCCCCAAGACCATGGAGCCTTCTCGCCCTTATATTGCTCTTCCGAAGCTTTTGCCGCGTTTTCATCGATAAGATCTCTCATCGATACGCCGTCAACCAAAATATACGCCATTATGTCTACACCACAGTTGGACGCAGCATTATTCGTGCCCGATACGCCGTTATCGTTCCAGTACGGCTGTTCAAAGCCCGAACCGATTTCCGCGCCGTTATTTCTCATATAGAATATATGTACGCCGTTCTGATTTGCTACATGGTCAAGCGAAAGCGTTGAAGTAACGTCCTTTTTATACACAGCAACCGCCGTCTTGTCTTCGCCGAACGTATAAACCGTATCTGCATTAATCTCCACGCCGTCAATCGCCCAAACGCTGTCATATCCTTCTTTTTCGGGCAACTCAGGAAGCTCGCCAATTGCTTGACCGCCTATTACCGTTAATGCGTTCGTTCCCTCTTTATCAAAAGATAAGGTATATTCTTCAATCTTCGAAACGCTGCTCTCCGTTACGGCAAAGTTAACGTCTTCCGTCGTGTATAGTCTTACGCCGTCCGCCGTCATTACGGAGAAACCCGCTTTAATCGTCAAGGTATATTCGCTCTTAAATTCGTTCAATACGCGAACCAACGTAACCGCCGATTCCGTACACACTTGAACGGGCGAATAAACGCCGCCCAAAGTCCAAGGGAAGTCAGGGCCCGTGTAAGACGTTGTCCCTGCCGCGTTTGCCTTTACAAGATCACGCATCGATACGCCGTCCACCAAAATGTACGCCATCAAATCCACGCCGTAGTTGGAAGCGGCGTTATTCGTGCCCGATACGCCGTTATCGTTCCAATACGCCTGCGCAAAGCTCGTGCCAATCTCCGAGCCGTTATTTCTCATATAGAATATACGTACGCCGTTCAAGATACCCATATCGTCAAGCGAAAGCGTTGAAGTAACGTCCTTTTTATACACAGCAACCGCCGTCTTATCCATGCCGTAGCTGTAAATCGTGTCTGCATTGATCTCCACGCCGTCAATCGTCCAAACGCCGTCATATCCTTCTTTTTCGGGTACCGCAGGAAGTTCCCCGATTGTCTGACCACCGGTTACCGTAATAGCGTCAACCGCCGTTTCCGCATCGAAAGACAAGGTATATTCTTCGATTTTGCTTACGCTGCTTGCCGTTACGACAAAGTTAACGTCTCCCGTCGTGTACAGTCTTACGCCATCCGCCGTCATTACGGAGAAACCCGATTTAATGGTCAGGGTATAGCTACTTTTATACGCGATCAAAATGCTAAGATGAATATGATCATTGGCAACACTCAAAAGCTCTACCGGAGAATATACGCCACCGAGAGTGAACGGGAAGATAGGTCCCTCATAAGGCGTTGCGCTTGCCGCGTTCTCGTTTACGATATCTCTCATCGATTCGCCGTCGATAAGCACCTTTTCCATCAAATCGACGTTGTTGTTTTTCGCCGCGTTTGCCGCACCGTTATCGTTCCAATATTGTGCAAAACCGCTCGTCAAAATATTTGCGCCATTGTTTTGTATAAAGAGCGTTCTTATTTCTGTGTGTTCGGGATTACCCAGATCCAAAACCGAAATCGTTTTCGTAATATCGGTTTGGGGTATGATTTTTGTAACGCTGCTTGCCGTTACGGCAAAGTTAACGTCTTTCGTCGTGTAAAGTCTTTCACCGCTTGCCATCGTTACCTCGAAGCCCGATTTAATCGTCAGAGTATAGCTGCTCTTGAACTCGATCAAAACACGCAGATAAAAAGAGTTGGCACTAGTACCAAGCTGCACAGGAGAATATACGCTACCGAGAGTGAACGGGAAGATAGGCCCCTTATAAGGCGTTGCACTTGCCGCGTTCGCATTTACGATTTCTCTCATCGATTCGCCGTCGATAAGCACCTTTTCCATCAAATCGACGTTGTTGTTTTTCGCCGCGTTCGTCGCGCCGTTATCGTTCCAATATTCCGCAAAACCGCTCGTCAATATATTTGCGCCGTTGTTTTGTACAAAGAACGTTCTTACCTCGTCAACTGCTTCTACCGTTCCCATATCCGCAAGCGAAATCGTTGACGTGATATCCGTCTCCGTTGCCGCTTTCGCCGTCAGCTTTGCTTTGTCTTGGAAGGAAAGCAATCCCAGTAACAACGAGAATACCAACACAACCGACATAAACAAAACCGCCAACCTTGTCTTTTTTGTCTTTAACATACATTTTCTCCTTTTTATTATTTTATCCAAGCAGCGTTTACTGTTCTTTCTTCTTAAACAATGCGAAGCCGATTGCCATTACCGCCGTCGAAACAACCGCCATGCCGCCGCTAATGGTGCTCATACAGCCAACGCTGCTGCTATTATCGTCATCCGACGTATTCGCATTATCTTTCTTTGTAAACGCAACGTCCACCGTCACGTCTGCGATCACAAAAACACTCAGCTTTTCTACGCCACCTACGGAAATGGAATAAACGTAGTTCGTCAAATCCATATCCGCAAGCAAGTTCGATAAATCGTAATCCGTGCCATATTCAACCTCTACGGGATCAAGCTGAACATCATTACCCGTTACGTTAAACGTTACCGTATAAAATCTCTTCGTTTCGGTATATTTTGCCACAAGATTTACGTTTCCGACGACCGTACCGTTTTCAAAATCCCATTCCGTTTCGCCGTTGTACCATGCGTCGAAGG
>JAZQDP010000211.1:0-5062 GCA_045546875.1 Thermoguttaceae bacterium
GACGACGATATTAAGAAACATAAACAGTCTGGTGGAATGTACTTTTCAGAAGATGGAAGACATTCCGTTGGAGAAGTCGTTATTCAAGCAAAAGACGGAATTCCAGTACATTTCGGGTTGTTTATAGATGGTCTGCATTTAATGACTCTCCCATGCGATCGCCTTTTATGGTATATTCGGGTCTTTCCAGAATCTGGATTTTTTACATATGGTTACAAGAATTGCATCTCTGATAAGTCTTACGAGGTTCTTTGTCTAGCGGGAAAAGGCGAATTATTTACATTGGAATATGAAACTTTAGAATACGGTGGAATATCTGACGCTTGGTTTGAGAAGATTGAAGGTGTTCCGTATATATTTGTTGTCGTTTCACAAAAACAGGGCAGATATCAATCATGGGGAGTTGATCCTGAATCGCTTAGAACAATGATTCCTTTGGGCGAAAACCAGAATTATATCTATAAAACGTTCTCTAGCCCGGATAGCAAGGTCTCTTTTCGCCTTAAAACCGAAGAAAATAATTATCTTCAGAAGCTGGTATATGTAGATTCTCAAGGCAACGAAAAGGCAATTACCGGTCCATGTAAAGCAATCTATGGTATTCACGCATATAAAGATAGTTGTTATTTTGCAACTATCTCAGAACAAGGAAAAACATATTATAATTATTGGAAAAATGGAAATTTAAAGATTCTGGACTTTGAATCGTTAGTACATCCAGAAGACGTTAAAATTGTTGAAGAAACAGATGGCAAGAAGAGCTATACCATAAAAACAAAAGACAAAGAGTACGGACCGTTTCCATTAGCAAACTCTCTTGTTTTTTCGGGCGATTACAGTCATTGGTCTGCCGTTGTAAAACGAACCGCCGACAGCAAGTTTTGTTTTATAATTGATGGAAAATTCTCTCAAGAATTCGATGATATTATGAAAATAAACGATTACATTATAAGCGACTCATGGCATACATACGCCCGACGCGGAAATCAATGGTATCGCGTCGAAATAAAATGGAATGACACTTCTGGCGAGAAGTGAACAGTTTTTTGAGTCATTGACCTAAATTTTGGATTCTCAAACAAAATCTGCGAGTAAGTTTTGGTTCAGACAATTTCCCACGTATATGAAATTTAATTGGAATTATTTGTATTTTCCTATTAGCAGGTCTTGTTTTATCATTTAGAACATATTATAATATTAACAGATAATTCAAAATAAGCAACATTTTCCCAATGCCCCGTTCGGTTCATAATTCTGCCGTTGAATTAGCGCCCCCTCTTTTCCGTCGAAAGAGGAAGCGGGGCAATACAGACTCACGTTTGGCTGTGGGTTTGAAGTCGTTCTCAATCGTTGGGCGCCGTTATCCCGCCGGTTCGTCTCGTCGGCTTTCTCCCTTCTTATCCGACCGCTTCGAACGCCGCGGTCTGGTTTACGTTGGCGCTGATATTAATAATCCAGCGCAAACGCAAGCGACCAACGGGAGCGGTTATTGGCAATCGCACGGGTGCGTACCCGCACAGGGGAGTGGAAGAGGTTATACTTCCGAAAATGCCAGATTCGAAGATACCCACTTCCAATCAGGAACCGACCTCGTCGGGGCGGATTGGGAGCCGACCCTGTCGGTCGCCAACGGTCAGCCGATCTCTCAAACGGACGCATTGAATAATACTACGTCTTATACGTATAATTCGCTTGGAAATGTTTTGACCGTAACTGACGCAGAAAACAACGTTACCAGCTATGCGTATAATCTGCTCGGACAGATGACGTCTTTAACCGATCCGGAAGGAAACGCGACTGCGTGGACGTACGATTCCATGGGACGCGTCGTTTCCGAAACGAACGAAAAGAACGCAGCGAGATATTATCAGTACGATGATTTAGGCAGACTGATTCAAACTACCGATAGAAACGGCAGAATAATTCAGTACGAGTACGACTATTTAGGACGTCAGACGGCGGAAAAATGGCTGGATTCCAATAGCGCCGTTATTGGCTCAATTCTCTATACTTTCGACGGGAATAATAACCTCCTAACGGTTACAGATTCCATTTCCGGGACAAATTACGAATATCGCTACGATGCCTTAAATCGGCGTATTTATACGTATGTTGATTCAGACGAATTAAGCACGCCCGTTGAATTTACGTATTATTACAATACATCTGATCTAACTGTAACCGAAACGCTTACCGGGCTAATTGATGGCGTTGTCGCTCCGTACTATCAAAACGTTTACCAATACGACGTTTTCGGACGTTTGGAGAACATCACGCAAACCGGAACGGGGCTAACTGCCAAATCGGTTGAGTATTTTTATAATCAATTAGGACAGAGAACAGGGGCGACTTATAAACAAAACGACGATATTGTTTCTGATTCAACTTGGGTTGACGACATTGCAGGAAAAGTATCGTCCATTCGGCACAAAACCGCTTCTGACGCCGTTTTTGCGGAATACGGGTTTACTTGGGACGCTGGAAATCGAATAACGGAATTTGAAACCGTTGACGGTACGGCAGAATATACGTACGACAAAACCGGACAGCTCACCGGCGTCGATTACGATTATATTACAGACGAACTATATACCTACGATTCTAACGGCAATAGAACAAACGTCGGCTACGTAACCGGCGAGAATAACGAAACTCTATCTGACGGCGTGTATCGCTACAGTTACGATAACGAAGGCAACCGAACGGAAAAATTCCTCTGGACGGATACGAACAACGACGGCATCATTGACGCTTCGGAAAAGACGCTTGTTCAGACGTATAATTGGGACTATAGAAACCGTCTTTCTTCTGTTACCAATTATGAAAACGGAATCGCTTCTGAAATAGTCGAATATTTGTATGACTATTTGAATCTGATGATTGCCAGAAGTGTTACATCTAATAATACAACGACTTCCGAATCATACATTAACTCCAACGGTCAAGTTGTTTTAGAATACGATACAACGTCCAGCGTAGACGTTGTAAAATCCGTAAATCTCTGGGGCGCCAACATTGACGAATTAGCGGCAGTTGAACAGATCGCTCAATCCGTCAACGATAACAACATTATTTTGTGGACATACGGCGACCACTTAAACTCCATCCGCGACGTCGTATTGTACGATTCCATCACCCAAACCGCCGCCATCGTCAACCACTTAATCTATAACGCCTTCGGCATTCTCGTATCCTCAACCGATAGCAACTCTGTTAATCCTGCCTCCATCTCCCCACTTCTTAATTTCCGCTATACCGGTAAATATTATGATGATTTAACGGGCTTGCAAAACAACATCAACAGGTGGTACGATAATACTACTGGAAAGTGGATTTCCGTTGATCCGATAGGGTTTGATGGAGGAGATTCAAACCTATATAGGTATTTATATAATGATTCTCTAATATTTTTAGATTATTATGGTTTGTCAATTTGGAGCGATTCATTAGAATATGCCAAAGAATATGCCAAAGCTTTTGGTGAAGGATTAAAGACAGGCGGAAAAGCAGTAGTCAATGGAGCAGCCGGAGCAATCGTATCAACCGCAACATTGGGATTTGTTTCATATGATGGTCCTTTTACAATGAATGAAAAGGATATTGCTTATGGTGGAAAAACTGCTCAAATGTTTGCTCAAGGAGGTGCAGAAATTTTAATCGGAGTGGGCACAGGAGGAGTTGCTTCATTAGCGAGTAATAGTTCCAAGGCTTCTACCGCTGTAAAAATTGTAGCCCATTCAGCCAATGTTTTTGACGCTGCTGGTAATACGCTTAATGCAACTCGCGGTGTTTATGATATGACTCAAAATGGAGTTACATTACAGAATACATTACAAGTAGGATTTGGAAGTTTTGGAGTTGCAGGGAATGCTACACCATATTATAAAATGGCTAATGAGTATTATAGTTTCCAGCCACGCTACGATAATCAAGCACAGATAAGACAAAGAGTTCTCTCGAATATACAGGAATCGCAAAAAGCAAGATTATCGAGCAAAATGGGAGAACCTTTAACTACTGAACCACGTGTTACACAGCCAACTAAAGAATCTATCTTACAATTACAAGAAGATAGAAGATTATTTTTTGAAGAGAGACAACAATACCTTTCAAATCATCCTAATGAGGTAATCTATCCAGATAGTTGGCCATCGCATAATGGATTTGAGAGAATGTTCAGATTTCGATATACTCTTCAACCCGGTGAAATAATTACAAGAGTAGGTGAAAAAGGGGGTAAATTTGCTTCTCCTGTTGGAACTATGCCATTTGAAGCTAGAGCATTGCCTCCTTCTTATATTTGCAAAGAGTTTCATTCTTATAAGGTTGTACGTCCTATTCGTTGTGAAGAAGGGCTTGCAGCGCCGGCGTTTAATCAGTCAGGACAAGGGATACAATATATGTTTTATGAAACAATTGAATCTCTTTTAAAAAAGGGATATATTGTCGAATATCCGTGATGATGAGTTTAATTTGAATATGAGAAGATTTATGGATATACAGGAATTGCAAAAAAAACTGGATGAAATGCGTGTTCGAAAAGATTATTATCGAATCAATGAAATTCATCCTTTTAGTTGTTATACAATTCGTCAAACCAAAAAAGGCGCTTGGTGGGTTTATTATTGTGAGTATAACTCAATTGACCAATTAAAAATTTTTGATAACGAATCAGATGCATGTCATTATTTTTATAATTGGATTTTGGAGAGAATTAAAGTATCGCCAGAAATTCTTGAAGACTCTCTCGATGAATTTTGTAAAAAATATGGTATAATTAGAGGTTCAAAGATAGATAATAAAGAAGAAAACAACTAAATATTGAGCGGTCTACTAACCCAGTTTAAAATAACTACGATATATTAGGAAACTTGCTGTCCGCTTTTGACGGCGTTTCCTGTTGCGATTATACATACGATATAATGAATCGTATTGATTCAATGACAATAATGTTTGACGCTCAAATGGCGGTATTTAGCTATACCTACGATACATTAGGGCGTCAAACGGAATCGTCGTTAAGATTAAATGGCGTTCAGGATAGAACAATTAATATCGAATA
>JAZQDP010000212.1:0-39330 GCA_045546875.1 Thermoguttaceae bacterium
TATTCGCGCCTGTACACTGCCGGAAGGCTACGCTTACGACCACCTGGACTTGGGCGACGCTAAAATTACTTATACCGGCAATGAAGTCCCATTTACTCAAAACGTATTGGCGTATACCATCATAGACGGCGTTCGAATCGACCGTATGGACGAAAACGCCAGCGAATGGGCGGCTCTATCTCGTCTGATTCGCAACGGCATGCGCCAGAACGCCAAAGACGAAGCGCTCGATCCCGCGGCAACGCTGTTCGATACAGACCGCGACCCGCTGGACATTGTTGTTCGACGCTTGGTTCCGTTGATTGAAAAGCTGTCTTCCATGAATGACGCTCCCAATCTGAAAAACGAAACCGCTCAGCTGGCGCGAATTCAAAAGGAAGTAGAATCCACGCCGGTTGACAACGTCGACGCCCGTAAGGCAATTTTCGCGAAAGCGACCGCGCTTCGCCGCAAGATCGCGTTAAAGAATCCACTGATCAACTTTACTGACCTTTTGTTCATCAAACGTCATTTTAATCCGGAACCGGAAATGCAGGGCAACCACATGTGCGACCAGTTTTTCGGATTCCATGGCCGTCAGGGCGGCGGTCTTTTTGTTCTCAAAAACGCCTTTTCTGACAAGCCGGAAGCGATTGACCTGTTAGCCAAAGTCCCGGTTTCGGAAGGGCAGTACAAGGGAACGACTCTCGACAAAACCTGGGCGTTCCTGTCTCCGGAACTGTCATACGACAACCACGAGATTCTTTTCTGCGCCACAGACGCCAAAGAACCGCGTCATACATACACTTGGACGGACAAAAACACGTACCATATTTTCAAGGCAAAGTTTGACCCGAAATCCCGAAAGATTTCTGACGTCGTTCAACTCACTCAGGGCGCGTTCAACGATATTGACCCGTGCTATCTGCCCAACGGGCGAATTGTCTTTATTTCAGAACGTCGCCAGGGGTATGGTCGCTGCCACGGTCGTCCTGTGCCCTGCTATACGCTGCACACCATGAACCCGGACGGTTCAGACATTGTCATTCTTTCCCCGCACGAAACCAACGAATGGGAACCAGATGTCGACCACAACGGCATGGTTATTTACACCCGCTGGGACTATGTTGACCGAGGTTTTAGCCAGGCGCATCACCCGTGGATTACCACTCCGGACGGTCGCGACCCTCGAGTTCTTCAAGGCAACTATGACCGCGTCGAAGCCAACCGTCCTCACTTTGAATGCGACGTTCACCCCATTCCGGGTTCTCAAAAGATTATCGCCACGTCAACCGGGCACCACGCTCAGCATTATGGTGGATTTATTCTCATCGACCCGAATAAGCCGGACACCCACATGCCGGGACAGGTCAAACGAATCACGCCGGATCAGCCGTATATGGAATCGGAAATTCGCACACATTGCGAAGATCCCGCTGCATACGGAACTGCTTGGCCGCTTTCGGAAGAGTTCTATATTTGCGTCTATGACCCGTTCTCTCGCGGAGACGGCGGCGAAGCGAACAACTACGGCATTTATCTGCTCGACTGCTACGGAAACCGCGTTTTGCTCTATCGAGATCCAGACATTTCCTGCCGTGATGCGATGCCAATTCGTCCTCGTAAACGTCAGAATATTGTAACTCACGCTACCCTGTTGGGCAAACCGCTCGCGCCGGGCGAAAAATACGTTCCGATTGACCCCAAAGACATCCCCACAACCGGGAAAGTTGGTCTGATCAACGTTTACGACACCATGTTCCCGTTCTACAATCAGCCAGACGGCTCGAAAACTGTTATTAAGAAATTGAGAATCGTTCAGGTTCTGCCCAAAACGACTCCGTACGCAGACAACCCGCGAATCGGTTACGGCTCGCAAAAAGGCGCGCGAAAAATCCTCGGAACTGTCCCGGTCGAACCCGATGGAAGCGCGTATTTCAATTTGCCTGTCAACGTTCCAGTTTACTTCCAGGCTCTGGATGAAAATGGAATCGCCGTTCAGGGTATGCGATCTGCAACTTACGTTCACCCAGGCGAACAGCTTATTTGCCAGGGATGTCACGAAAACCGACATTCCGGCAGAGCTAACCGTCCAGCCGGCATTCCTGCCGCCATGCGCCGCGCCCCAAGCGACATCACGCCTGACGTCGAGGGAACCAACCCGCTCAACTTCGTTCAACTTGTTCAGCCGGTACTTGACTCAAAATGCATTAAATGCCACGCTGGCGACGAGACCAATAAGAATCAGCCGGGAATTGAGCCAGATAAAATGAATAGAGCAGCCTCAATTATCTTGACAGATAAAAATAAAGACGGACATTTTTCACGGTCGTATGAGAATCTGCGCCAATTCTGCTTCTTCTTCGATAACGCAGGCTGGACAGAACCAGAAACCATGCCAGGTCAATTTGGTTCAAACCGCAGCCCGCTGTACAATAATGTTCTGAAGCCAGGAGCTGATGGTAAAACCAACCATTATGGCGTTCAACTCACGCCGGAAGAACTCCATAGATTTACGGTCTGGATGGACAACAACTGCGACTTCTACGGCGCTTACGACGAATGTCAGATACAGCGTAAAGGCGAGAAAGTCGACATAAAACTCGAGTAACATCAGGGTTTTACAATTAGAAAATAATAGATAAACAATTAGCAATTATTGTAACAATTACGATAATTGCTAATTGTTTTTTTAATTGCGGATTTCTACGTTAGCTATACGCATTATGATGCGTTAGCTCTTACGATCTCAGCAGACCATTCAAGAGTTTCAAGCATTTCGTCAAGATTTGCCCATTCAGTAACGGCGTGAGGATTATGAGAACCGTTAGTCAAGTTTGGCGTTGGCAACCCCATCTCCGTTAATCGCGATCCGTCTGTTCCACCGCGAACTATTTGCTTGCGAGGCATTCTCCCCAACTTTTCCAGCGCCGCAACAGCGCGATCAACCGCTTCTGGACTTTGCTTTAATCCATCGCCCATATTCCGATACTGGTATATCGTTTTGACATCGACAGTCATTCCGGGAAATGGTTCAATCGCTTTGTTTGCCAGTTCTGTAAGCCAGTTTGCAAAAATGGTCAGCTGAGGCGTATCAAAAGCGCGAAGTATGAGTTTCACAACGGTCTTTTCGCAACCGCCGACAATGTCGATTGGATGAACAAAAGGTTCTCTGTTCTCAGTCGTTTCTGGACTAACGCCATCTTTAGGCAACAGATCAACAAAGGCAGCAGCGCCTTTCATGGAGTTTATCAACTTCCCTTTTCCGATTGACGGATGAATATTAACCCCATGAAACGTTACAACTGCCATATCAGCTGAAAAGGTTTCGACGTCAATTCCATCAGTTCCTTCGGAATCCAAGGTGTACGCAAAATCGCATTTGAACCTGTCCAGTTCAATATGATCAGCGCCCTTCCCTATTTCTTCATCAACTGAAAAACAAAAACGAATCGTCCCATGAGGAAAATCCGGGTTGTCAAGGAGGAATTTTGCCAATTCCATCATAATGGCAACGCCACATTTATCATCTCCCCCCAAAAGAGTTGTTCCGTCTGTAACAATAAGAGTCTTGCCAATCGCGTCTGTAAGTTCTTGAGAATCTTTTGCTTTAAGAACATACCCTGAAGTCCCTAATACGATATCCGAACCATCGCAATTTTCTATCACACAAGGATTAACAGGACCTGTGGGAACGTCAGACGCGGTATCAACATGAGCGCAAAAACCAATAGTTGGTTCTGAAGACGCGACATTAGCTGGCAAAGTCGCGTAAACAACGCCAAATTCTGATAAAAAGACGTCTTTTATCCCAATTTCCTTTAACTGATTTGCCAATAATTGAGATAAAGCCAATTGACGCTCAGTACTCGGAACAGATAAAGACTCATCGCACGATCCGGTATCGATTTTCACATACTGTAAAAATCTTTCTAACAGATTTGACCGATGTTTGCCAATGGCAGATTGCAACGCACTAGTCGTAATCATTTTTGAGTCTCCTTCACGCGAACAAAAGTCATGTGAAGCTCATAAAGGATTTGATCAAACATTTTTTCTTCTTCGTCTGATTTATTACCCTTCGTCTTTTTATCGAGCATTTCGATCAACGAAATCATGTGTTGCGCCAAAGACATATTGACTTCAATCTTTTCCTGACCGGGAATGTTAAGAACGCCCATGGCAACCATAGCCTGAGTCGCCAACATGGAAACAAGCGTCTGCAAATTTGCATCTGGCAATTGTTCGTTTGACATAATGATTCCTTTCGTTAAATTTATTGCGGATGTAAAAAGATATTATAAGATATATCATCTATAATAATCATTTATTTCTCATTATCGACATACAGTATAACAGGAATCCACTTTTTTTCAATATGGAGCCAATACCGTATTGAATATAACGGACAAAGTTATTTTCCTTAATAAAATAACGATTCTGGGGGGTTGATAAGCGCAATCATTCTGTTAAAATGAAATAAATTGGGGAAAACCATTTAAATTTGCTCAATCTTCAAACAACAACGTTATCGATTTATCCGCATATTAATCATGAACAATCAAATTACCCTATTGGAATCCAATATTGGCAAAGCTTTGCTGGGCAAAGCAGATAAAATTCGTCTGGCAGTAGCAACGCTTTTAGCAGGCGAGCATTTACTTATCGAAGACGTGCCGGGAGTTGGCAAGACGTTGCTCGGACGAGCATTGGCGCGATCAATTGACGGCGAATTCAAACGTATTCAATTTACACCGGACTTGTTGCCTTCAGATATAACAGGCGCAGAAGTTTATAACGCAACAACCGGTAAATTTACATTCCAGCCCGGTCCGATTTTTGCCAATATTGTTCTGGCAGACGAAATTAACAGAACGACCCCGCGAACGCAATCAGCGGCGCTTGAAGCAATGGCTGAGAATCAGGTTACGTCTAATCGGATAACATATCCGCTGGAAAGACCATTTATGGTTATTGCAACACAAAACCCTCAAGAATTTGAAGGGGCATATCCATTGCCTGAAAGCCAGCTTGATCGATTTCTTATGAGAATTTCTTTAGGATACCCAAGCCGAGAAATGGAGCTTGACATTCTTAATACTCACCAAACTCTTAATCGAATTGATTCGTTAAATCCGGTTCTAACTGCGGCGGACATTGTCAATATGCAAAATGAGGTTCGGAACATTACAGTCGATAAATCATTGCAAAATTATATACTGGACATCGTTTCTGCAACCAGAGAGTTAGAGACGCTGCGTTTAGGCGTCTCTCCCCGTGGCGCATTAGCTTTATATCGCGCCGCGCAATCTTGGGCGTACTGCGACGGGCGCAATTACTGCATTCCTGACGATATTCGTACGCTTGCTGTACCAGTTTTAGCGCATCGAATCATCCCTAAAGGGGTTCTGCAAGAAAACAGGCGTCAAATTGCCCAAAGAATTATCAGTTCTATTCTGGAGCAAATTGCAGCCCCGACGTAATACATATTTTAGACGTCTGCTGTATATTTAACAAACATTTTAGAAATATTTTTATTGTCAATAGTTATTTAAATGCTCTTGACAGAATTTTAATTTAGATAATAATTATAGTATTAAGAGTTGACGGTTTTCCTAATTGTTGAAACAGCTCGTTTCTCTAACCGACAGCTTAATGGAATACTACAACCTAATTATCCTACCATGAAACGTTTATTCTGTCTATTTGCCGCAATGGCTTTGACGTTAAGCGCATTGACATCTGTTCAAGCGCAAGAGACGCCCTCTCAAGAAGGACTCAAACCGGTTAAATATGTATTTCTGTTCATTGGAGACGGCATGTCCTCTCCTCAGCGGCAGATGTGCGACAATTATTTAACGGCGATTGGTCAGCCGGGAATGCTGATGAATTCGTTCCCTGTTAAATCTCCAACGACAACGTGGTCTGCCAACAAACTCGTTACGGACTCAGCTGCCAGCGGAACGGCTATCGCCTGCGGCGAAAAAACCAACAATGGTCGAATCGGGATGGATGCGTCCGGAACGCGCAAACTGGAATCCTCCGCTTACGTTGCCAAAAAGACTGGCAAGAAAGTCGGGATTCTGACAAGCGTTACCCTCAACCACGCTACGCCTGCTTCATTCTACGGAAATCAGGACGACCGCGGAAAGTATTACCTGCTCGGTCTGGACTTACTCAAATCCGGTTTCGATTTCTTCGGCGGTGGAGCGATTGATAAGCACAACGATAAAAAATACAAAAAGTATGTGGACGACGTCTATAAAAATACACTGTCCGCTGGCAAAGACTTTAAGGGCGACATCTATGAATTGGCTGAAGATTTCGGGTACGAAGTCGTTCATGACGCAGACGATATTCTCGATCTCGAACCGGGAGACAGCAAAATTATCGCTTGCCAAAAAGAAGGTTCCCTGCCGTACGCGATTAACCATGAAAAGGGTCTCAGACTTGACCAGTATCTTGCCAAGGCGATTGAAATGCTTGACGGAACGAACGGATTTTTCATCATGTGCGAAGGTGGAAAGATCGACTGGGTTGGACACGCTAACGACGCCGGCTCCGTTCTCAACGAATCGATTGCACTGGATAAAGCAGTCAAAGTTGCGTATGATTTTTACGAAAAACACCCTGATGAAACGCTGATTATTGTTACCGGCGACCACGAAACCGGTGGATTGACCCTCGGTTTTGCCGGCGAAGGCATCCAGGCTAATTATAAACTGCTTCAGCATCAAACCTGTTCCCGAGACAGGTTTCGCGACGAGATTTACAGAATCGAACACAAGAAAGATCTTACTTTTGACGAAGTCAAACCTTTGATTGAAAAATCGTTCGGATTCAAATTTGACGGACCAAAGGACGACCCAATGACCGTTACAGAAGAAGAACTCAATCTCCTTCTCAAAGGTTTTGAAAAAGATAAAAAAGATTATCATAACAGAGCGCTGGCTCCTGTCGTTTTCAAAATTTTTGACAAGAAAGTTGGTCTGAGTTGGACGACTGGCAGTCATACCGCCTTGCCGGTTATAACCTCCGCCGTTGGCGTCAATGCGGACTTCTTCAAGGGCAACCTTGACAATACCGACATTTCCAAGAAACTCAAGGCTATTTTTCAAGCGAAATAAAACTATTAGCAATTAGCAATTGTCAATTAGCAATTATTGCGGCTTCCTCCTAATCGCAGGGCGCCGCAATTGTGCTATAATACAAGTACAAACGATCGCTCAAGGTGGGCGATTTGCGTCAATTGCTCATTGCTAATTGAGGAGCGCTTTGCGCCAATTACTAATCGCCAATTACTAATCGCCAATTACTAATCGCCAATTACTAATCGCCAATTACTAATCGCCAATTACTAATCGCTAATTACTAATCGCTAATTACTAATCGCTAATTACTAATTGCTAATTACTAATTGCTAATTACTAATTGCTAATTGTCATGCATTACTTTCCCGTTCCCACCCGACACGACATCGTTTCTATAGCCGTCATTCTCGCAGCATGCGTTGCGATAAGTTATGTAGATTTGTCGCCCAAGACAATTAAACAGGACGGCGACAAAGAGAAAGCCGTTGTTTTATCGGTAGACGATTCCAGCGTGGAACAGATTGGACTTCTGACTCAGGGAACGCAAAATCTCCGCGTTCGAGTCCTGTCCGGGAAATGGAAAGGACAGGAATTCGACGCCGCCAATCTGCTTCGCGCTCAGATGGAGTTGGATAAAATATTTAAACCGGGCGACAAGATTCTCGTTGGAATTTACCCTGACGCAGATCCGAAAACCTCAACAATTACCGCGTTGCATTATTATCGCGCCGACTGGACGTTTTTTCTCTTTTTCCTCTTTGCCGCTCTGCTGCTCATTTTTGGAGGAATAACAGGATTTACAGCCTTGCTGTCGTTTGTGTTTAGCTGTCTAGTCGTCTGGAAACTGCTCCTCCCTCTTTGCTTGCAAGGAGTAAATCCGATGCTGGTTTCTCTTGTTACCGTAACAATATTATCCGCAATAATTATTTTTCTTATTGCCGGATTCACCAAAAAAGGCGTTACTGCGTTCCTTGGAGCGATTGCCGGCGTACTGGTAAGCTGCTTGCTGGCATGGCTGTTTACAGACTTGTTCAAAATCAACGGCGCGTCGATGCCGTATTCTCAAGCTCTGCTTTACAGCGGATACGACCACCTCAACCTGGCGCATATTTTTATTGGCGGAATTTTCCTCGGGTCGTCCGGCGCCGTCATGGACTTGGGCATGGACATTGCCGCCGGCATGAGCGAAATCGTCAAACAGAAGCCTGACATCTCCCGAAAAGAGCTGATTCTGTCTGGAATACACATCGGTCAGTCGGTTGTCGGAACGATGACGACAACGTTGCTTTTAGCGTATTCCGGCGGCTATTTAACTCTTATGATGATGTTTGTCGTTCAGGGAACGGAACCAATCGACTTTATTAATAACCCGCTGGTCGCCTGCGAAATCGTGAAGACGATTATCGGCAGTTTCGGCTTGGTTCTGGTTGCGCCTCTAACCGCTCTCCTCGGCGGCTGGACGCTAAAGTAGTTCGGAGCAAGAAATTAACGCAAACGCCTCCTTGCTTCTGGTTCGCGGTCAATGTCCGCGCCTCAAAACAATTCCTCTCGCAAATTGCAACTCTCGAATCTTCCCTACCGTCTTTTACATTCTCTATTAGGACTACACGGGGTAATTTTACCTATTTTATCTAACTAGTACTCTCGATACATTCGGAATAACAGTCATTTTTATATTTTCTTTTAGTTCCCCTACAATAATCAACCGATAGAGTAAAAGCCTAAACAAAATAGGTTTATTACGTTGAATGTAAATCAGTTCTGTCAGATGCAAGGACGCGTCTGAAGACGTAACAAAATTTTTTGGACAATGGGTATTATTATGAAGAAACTCCATCTTTTTGCCGGAATAGCGGTATCTATTTCCGGTCTTTTTGCAGGCTACGATGCCTTTGCCGCTTCAGGTTGCATAACATCAGCCTGCGATCCAGCTGCTGCGGCTGCGGCTTGCGATCCAGCAGTTGGAGCTGTTGCCCCAGCTTGCACGCCAGTTGCTTCTCCTGCGGATCCTTCTTGCGCCCCAGCCGCTGCCGCTGCTGCCGCCTGCGATCCTGGTTGCGCTACAGCCGCTTGCGGTTCCACTGACCCACTCGCAGCTTGCAACGCTGGTTGCAATGCCAGTCCTGCCTCTTGCATGCCAAATTGCGATTCCGGTTGCCTTTCCGTTGCTGCATGCGGTGAAGGCGTGGGAGCCAACGCCCCCTGCTCTGCCTGTGGAGGAATCGGCGGAGCTTGCAACGCTTGCGGTGGAACGGGATTCTGCGGAGCCGCTAAAAATAACGGTTGCGGAATCTTGGGACTCGGTTTACTGGGTTGCAACGCCTGCGGTTCAAACGCTTGCGGCGGACAATGCAATCTTAACGATCCAAACATTGGATGCTTAAGCCCAAAACTTCGTAAATCGTTGTTTGGAGGAACTTGCTGGTCTGGATACATGAACGCGGGATACATGAGCAATTTTGCCGGCGATAGAAGTAACGGCTATACCGACTGCTGGAGCGAAACAACGCCTGCTTTCAATGCGCTGTATGTTGCTGCTACCAAAAAGGCTGTTACCAATGGTTGCGGATTCGATATCGGCTACGGCGTTGACTTCATGTTCGGCGAAGATTACCGAATCCTTCACTCCGCTCGCGGTTTAGATCAAAACTGGTATACAGGGCACATGTCCGATGGACGTCCTTCATACGGCTTTGCTATGCCACAAGCGTATTTTGAACTCGCTATCAATAACTGGTCTGTTAAAATGGGACATTTTTATGGACTGATTGGATACGAAGGAGCTACAGCTAACGCTCGCTTCTTCTACACCAAAGGACTGCTTTGCTCAGTTAGTACAGTAGCGCAAACAGGCTTTTTGGCAACGTATAGCGGATTCCAAAACCTCGACGTAACTATCGGTTGGGTTAATGGTTGGAATAACGGGTTCGATAACAGCGAATACGGCGAAGGAATGGTTGAAGGCGCGTTCACCTATCACATGAACAAGTTTGCCTCGCTTAAATACGCCTTCATGGCAGGTACATGCGACGTTTCAGCCCCGTTAGGAGCGCTCGGACCGATTGCCCCAGCTCCAGCCAAAGGCGACTCATCCGTTCACAACCTCGTCCTTGACCTCCAGTTGACCGGTCGTTTGGAATCAGTTTCACTCTTCTACTACGGCGATTTCGGCGGCAATACCGCTTTCGTCCTGGGAGAACACTTGTACTACGACCTCAACTGCTGCGGCGCTAAAGCCGGATTCAGAGCAGAATGGATGAAGGCTTCTGTTGACGGAAGCGACGCTGAATTGCTCACCTTCGGACTTGGCTTGAACTTGCACCCGGAAGGAATTCAGAACCTGTACTTCAGACCGGAAATCCGATACGATAAATCCACGAACACTGATCTGCTCAACGGACGCGCTGATCAGTTCACCATCGGATTCGACGTTATGTTGACGTTCTAATCAAAAGCAGTGAATTTGATGTCCAAAAAAACTGATTTCACTGCTAGATAACCAAAACTCCTCTGAAGATTCGGATAATCTTCAAATTATAAAGTCCCCGGAAGAAGAAATTCTCCCGGGGATTTTTTATTTCGAGGCAACAGGCAAGAGTGATTTATGAGACGCATTCCGAATTATGCATTC
The DNA here is from genome assembly GCA_045546875.1 of Thermoguttaceae bacterium. Classification (GTDB taxonomy): domain Bacteria; phylum Planctomycetota; class Planctomycetia; order Pirellulales; family Thermoguttaceae; genus RUG11551. The sequence continues at coordinate 10,702 of JAZQDP010000212.1, forward strand.
CTAATTCCTGCTGCATCGCCGACTCGCAACTCGCAATCACACAGTTGAATCATTTTGGGGTTGTTTTCAACCATAACAACGGTATGACCGTATGCTGTCAGACGTCGAAACGCCTCTCCAAGTCTATCCAATTCTGAATCGTGAAGCCCGGCGGCGGGTTCGTCTAAAAGAAAAAGCGTTTTATGTTTACGAAGCGCCCCGATAGCCAACGCCAACTCAATCCGGCTGCGTTCCCCGGAGGAAAGAGTTTTTATCGGCTGCCCCAATTTTAAGTACTCCAATCCAACGTCAATGAGATACTTTAACGTTAGCTGCGCTTTTCTTACGTTTCGGAAAAAGGAAAACGCATCTCGAACAGTCAACTGAAGAATTTCCGCTGCATTTAAGCCCCGAAAACGAGGTTGTAAATATTCGCTTTGAAATCGTTCGCCGCGGCAATCGCTACAGACCATTTCAATTTCCGGGAGATACTCCAGGTCGATTGTTAGCGTTCCTTCGCCTTTACACTGTGGACACCTGCCATTTCCTCCCATAAGACTAAAATCGCCTGAGGTAAACCCTCTTGCAACCGATTCTGGCGTTGACGCCAACTCGTCCCTGACAACATCCCAGATTTTCGTATAGGTTGCAATGCACCCACGAGGCGCCTTGCGCTCGACTTTTCGTTCGAGCAAGATGACATCTTCAAAGACGTCTAAACCTGTTATTTTTCGTTTATAATCTGAAAGAACCGACTTTCCCGCTAACTGAGAGAACAAAACCGTTTTACCGGATCCTGCTTGCCCAGTAATTGCAGTAATTTTACCAACCAAAGGCGCCATATTCAATTCAGAATTTGGGATTCGGAATTCTGAAGGACGATTACACTGGGGCGCATTTTCATCACTAATCGCTAATTGCTCATTGCTAATTGCTAATTGAACGATGCAATCTGCCGCCTGAACAAGCGATGCGTCGTTGTCTGCAACAACAACCGTGTTTCCTCTGTCCCGCAATCTCAACAAAGCGGAAATCAAAGCTGGGCGATTTTCCGGCGGCAAACCGTCCATCGGCTCGTCAAAAACGTAGAGCATATTTACCAAATCTCCCGCTATCATCGACGCCATCCCCGCACGGCGAATCTGACCACATGACATCGTTTCCGCCTTGCGGGACAAAGACATATAGCCAAGACCGCAGTTTTGGAGGCAGTAGGCAGTAGGCAGTAGGCAGTAGTTAGAGTAACAAGGCGCAGCTTTCGGTTCGCGACTACTCGCCACAATCTGGTTCGCTGACAGCTCGTACCATTCCAGCAAATTTTTCCCGTCGAGCTGATACGCCAGGATTTTGTTGCGTTCAGAAGGACTCTCTGGCAATTCTGAAAGATAGAACCGTCCTGCTAAATTATCTGAAAACTCCTGACCGCATTGAGGACACGTCCTGCCCTGCCCTGCAAATCGTTTGACAGTTCCCTCCGGCGTTTCGACAAACACAACAGCTTTTCCGCCAGATTCTGCAAATGCCTGTTCAAAGGACTCTTTTGCTCGGCTGTCGTCTGGCTTGAACGCCAATCGGTCAGCAAGAACGTACGGAGTTGCGAGTTGCGAGTTGCGAGTTGCGAGTTGAGCTAGCTCGTTCGCGTCGACAAGTTCCACTTTAGAATCACGTTCAATGAGCCAGCGGGTAAACCCGCGTTGAGCGTATTCCGATATTGCAGCCGACGGAACAAAAGCAATCTGAGCGCGGCAACCGCTGTATTGGCGTTCAAAATATCCAACCGACTGCGCCGCCCCGCCAATCGGAACTTCAATACCGCAATGTGGGCAAATCGGAACGGCATGCTGGGAAAACGCAATAGCAATAGCATCGTCCAATCCGCATAACTGCGCTAACATCTGATTTGGGTCAACCTTTTCAGACGTTGTTGCCGCTGGAGGCAGGTTTTCTATTGAATCCAATTCTGGACGCTTCCAAAGGCTGAACTTGCCCCGTCGGCGCGTACCGACAGTCTCGATAAAACGCCGCTGACTCTCCGCAAAAAGCGTGTTAATAATCAACGATGTTTTGCCTGAGCCAGACGGACCGCAGACAACGGTTAATGCGCCAATGGGAAATTCGACGTCAATATTATTCAAACAATTTTCCCGAACGCCTCGTAAACATATAAAGGAATCAATTTTTTTGCTGTTTATCATATTAATTTCTCCAAACTTGATTATATCGAATTCGCGTCCGCTTGCAATCCCCACAATTTTGGTATAATATATAATTGAGTGGTAAGTGCTCAGTTTTAAGTTGTAAGGACTCAAAGCGCCTCAATAAATCATTTTTCTCATCACTAACCACTAATCACTTTCCACTAACCACTAACACCTTATTATGGGATACCAAGACCGAGACTACTACCGAGAACCCTACACCCCACAGCGGGAACCGATGAAAATCGTATACAAGATTATCATCCTGAACGTTGCTTTATGGCTGGCAAACGCATTTATCACGCCGCCGTCAATACAACAATACAGAGATCCTGACACTAATCGTATCGTGCCAGTATATACATCTGGAACTATTACTGAAACGCTTTCTTTACATCACACAGACGTTTATAAGCCGTGGCTGTATTGGAAGTTCATTACATGCGGATTCGCCCATTCCTCTGAAAGCGCCTGGCATTTAATCGGCAACATGCTCGGTTTGTTCTTCCTGGGCAGATTCGTCGAAGATCGATACGGACCTAAGCAATTCCTGGGGTTCTATCTTGCCGCCATTGTTGTCGGAAACGCGTTTTGGATTTTCTGCTCCTGGATGAATGGGACGCTTTCTCCAGACTCGCCCTACAGTCTGCTGGGAGCGTCTGGCGGCGTTACCGCGACGGTCATTCTCTTTGCCGTTACGTATCCGCGAGTTACGCTCGTACTGTTCCCTATTCCAATTCCGTTGCCCGCCTGGGTTTTCGGTTTGCTTTTAGTGGGGTCTGACATGTACGGAGCCATGCACGGAGAAGGCATCATGGGCAACAACGTTGCATACACCGTTCACCTCTGCGCAGCGGCTTTTGCGGCTCTGTATTACTTTTTAAACTGGAATTTTACCCGACTGGGAGCCTTGTGTCTGGGCGATTTCAATACTGCAATGCACTTCAAAGCGTCTCCCAGAATTCGCTATCATAACGATGAACGATACGACGACGAAGACGACGCTTTCCTGTACAAGCCTCGCAGTCAAAAAAAAGATTTATACAGCGAAGAAGATTCTCGCAACTATGCTGAAAGAGAAAAAGACGCTCGTCTGGAAGCGGAACTGGCTGACGAAGCCGACCGTATTTTAAGAAAAATTTCTAAGACTGGCAGAAATAGCCTTACCCGCGCCGAGGAGAGAACGCTTCAGACCTACAGCGAACTTTTACAAAGAAAAAAACGTTAAAATTCATATATTCGTATTAAACAACATATAAAAAATCAGGAAATTTCAAAAAATCAACAAAAATTGCTTGACAGAATTCAAAAAAGGGCTTAATATTATTATTGGTAAAAAAGTATTTTAAAAATTCTTGCAAAAGAGTTGCATAAATACAAATTATCTATTATAATGTTAAGATAGATAGTTTTAGCCATTACACCCAAAGGAGTACATCCATGAAGCTTCGCAAGCAAGCCGTTACCATCGGATTCATTATATTTTTCGTTTTAACGTCAATTGGTTTAGGCGTTGGCGTATACTTACTTTATCAGCAATGGGACGAAAATAAAACAAAGGTTCCAGAAGCTGTTAAAAAATTAACCGCCAAAGAAGCTGAAATCGTTGCGGTTCAAAAAGATATTAATACCCTTAAAACGCTTGTCGGTTGTCCAGAATCAATGCGACGCGACTATGTATTTGACATTATCGATAAAGATATGGAAAAATACGCTGGTCCAACGTCTGGATTAGAACTTGAAGAAGGCGATAAAGTTTACGCTAAAATCGTTGCCAAGATGTTCAGCAAAATCCAGGAACAAAAAGCGACTTTGGCTCAACGTCAAGAAGAGTTGGAAAAGCTTAAAGTAGCTAACCTTTCCAGAGAACAAGCTAAAGACAAAGAACTCATTACCATTATTGAAGCTTCGCAAAAAGATCAGCAAACATTGCTTTCTGCTATCGATAACAGTACGGCTCAAAGAGTAAAAATCAATAAAGCCAAGCAGGAAATTTATGCTGAGTTAGACAAACTTTTCAAAGACAACGAAGAGCAATTTGTAGAAGCTAATCAGAAAATCGCCACTGCAAACACTACGATTAAAGAACTTAACGTTATTCGAGACGACTTGCAACGCGTTGCCAACAGCAGAAAAAGCAAGTCTGTCAGCCGTCCTGATGGAATGATTCTTTCGTATAACCCGCTAACCAAAGTTGCCATTATTAACTTGGGTTCGCGAAATAATTTACGAAATCAACAAACGTTTGACATTTACCCAGCAAACGCATCAACAAACACTACGCAAACAAAAGGAACGATACAAGTATATCAGATTAATGATAACCAAGCCCTTTGTTTCGCAAATGAATTTTCCCCTAACAACCCAATCAGCCCTGGCGACAAAATATTCACTAAAACGTGGACTCCGGGCGACCATGTTCGTTACGCTTTATGCGGTCTGTTGGATCTTACCGGCGACGGTAAAAGCGACATTAACCGTATTTTAACGTACATTGAGCAACATGGAGACAAATGCGACGCCTACCTGGAGGGAACAACCATTCATGGGAAAATTGATGCGGATACGCAATTTTACGTTGCTGGCATCGCTCCCAACGAAGAAAAAAATCCCAAGGAAGCGGCGGCGTATAAAGATTTCGTTTCCCAGGCCAAACGCTATAGCATCCCGGCAATTACTTTGTCAGATTTAATGAATCGTTTGGAAGCTAAAGAATTAACTAAAAATGCTCCCAATTCCGGAGGCATGTCTAATCCTTCTTATGGCGTAACCAAAGGAAAAGACAACACATTCCGAAGTCGAGACGGTTCCAGAGTAATGCCCCGATAGGCGCTGGTTACAAACTACGTTTTCTGATTAATCAATTTTAACGAAACAATAAACACTTAATTATATTCGGTTTGAAGGAGAGACTCAAATGTCAAAAGCAACCTTCTGGTGGAATTTCGCGCTGCTCGTATTCTTTTTGATTACGGTTTCGCTCGGCATTACGCTATACGTGTTCTATCAAATGAACGCTGAAACGCAAATGCATCTGCAAAGTCTCGCTGACGCGCAAGCTATTAAAAACGGAGAACTGATGGTAAAGCAGAACGAGCTGGAGGAATTCAAAAAGAAAATTGATGGCGCAGAAACCAAAAAAGAGGTTTCTGACCTTGTCAACGATCATAATGAGGTTATGAAAAAGTATGCTGAAAACTTTTCCAAAAACACTCAATCGTACTCAAGCGTTTTAGCGTACTTATACAACCAAATGCAGGTTCAGAATTTTACGCTTGATGCAAACCAGCAAGATACTTTAGATTTAACCGCATTTAATGAAAACAGAAACAAATACAACTCGACCGCAATGGATTCTGTAAAAAAACACGCCGCAATTTTTACAGAAGACAAAAATATTTATGCCAAGGCGTTGGCAGAAATTGCAGCAGATTTAAATGACCAAAAAGCCAAGTTGGAAAAATTAGTCTCTTTAGCCGGGTCAACTAACGAGGCGGTTATTAAAAAGCTCAACGACACTTTAGCTAAAACAACAGAAGACATTAAAGTCCAGATGGGCAGCAACATTAAAACGCGTCAGGCTCTCGCTAAAAACGAAGCTCGCGTTGCAGACAAACCCAATGGACAAATCCAGTTTGTTTCTGCCGCCCAAGGGAAAGCGGTTATCGACCTCGGCTCTGCAGATAATATTCCTCTGCGTGCTTCGTTTTCCGTTTATCCAAGGTCTGAAACCGATATGAAGCACGGCAAGAGAAAAGGCAGCATTCAGGTTACTCAGGTTACAGGTTTGCATACTTCAGAATGCGTTGTAACATCAGACAATCCCTCTGATCCAATCCTTCCTGGCGACAAAATTTACAACCCGGTTTTGGGCGACCGTCATTTTGCCATCGCAGGTTATATCGATATGGATAATAATGGGTTAAACGATGTTGATCAGCTCGTTAAACTTTTGGAAGCAAATGGAGGCGTTGTTGACGGGTATCAAAATGGAGCCAAGCAGGTTCGCCGTCTTGAAGAAACAACCAACTTCCTCATCCTTGGAGTAATTCCAGATGAAAACACTTCCGCAGAAGAACGTATGACCTATCAAAACTTCATTAAAGCCGCTTATGAGTTTAACACGCCCCGCATTAATCTTACCGATCTTTTGCAAGAGATGGGCATCCAATCAGGACGTTCATCAGTTATTATGGGCGGATACGATACTCGTCCTATCCCCTACACAAAGAGCAATTTTTCAGGCGGCAGCGTTAGCGAATTGTATTCACAGGAACCCAAAAACGATAACGATAATTAACCACACAACTTGCATATAAAACACCTGGTTTTTCAAATAAATTACCAGATTACCAAACATTACCCATTGACGTTTTCCTACTACCCTTTGGAGTATTACTTATGTTCACCAACCTAATCCATCGAATTGTCATAATCGCCGTTATGGCAACCGCGTTATTCGCGACCGCAGTTCAGGCAGAAGAGATTCCGCTTACAGGACCAATGTCGACTTCCGTCGGAACGACCAGTTCTGCTGAAATGTTTACCTATAAAGACGAGGCGTCTGGGGATCAGTACTTCGCTTTAAGCGTATCGCCATCGATAAGCGAATTCCAGGAAACTGGTCGTAATATCGTAATCGTTGCCGATACATCTGCTTCGATGGCAGCGTCTTATCGACAGCAGGAGCTTGATACAATTAAGCAGTTCGTTGGCAGTCTCAATCCGGCTAAAGACAAGGTCTGTCTCATTGCCAGCGACACCGATTCAGACGCTTTAACAACAGGGTTTGTCTCTCCAGACAGCGAAGATTTTAACACTGCTTTTAAGGCTTTAGAAGATCGCGTCCCATTAGGAGCTATGGACATCGAATCCGCTTTGAAAAAAGCGGCAAATCAACCATTCAACGCCGGCAACAACTCCATCGTATTCGTTGGTCCTGGGACAAGTAAAGCGAAAAGACTTTCACCCGCTCAGTTCAACAATCTTTGCGGTGAACTGGTAAATAAGAAACTCCCCGTCAATTCCGTTCAAGTCGGACCAGACGTTGATGGTCGCGTTCTTGGTTGCCTGGCTGCCAAAACCGGTGGAACGATTTACATTCCACAAACGGCGTCTGACGGCAGCGTGGATGTTGCCAATACGGTAGTTGCATTAGATAAAGCCACCTCTGCCAAAGTTGTTTGGCCGGAGCAAGCGTCTGTTAAGTGGCCGCAAGGTTTTACACCCGCCTCTAAAGAATTTCCTCCGCTTCGCACCGACCGTGATTCGATGATTATCGGCACATATACCGGCGCCGGCAACCTGGACGATTTAACGCTTAACTCTTCGGATGGTCAACAGGCGTGGAGCGCTGAACCCTTTGATACAGCGGAAAAATATAACTATCTTAAAAAACTTGTTACACAAGCCAACAGCGCTGACGGTCTGATTCCATTGGTTTCCTCCAACGATTTGGACAAAGCGGCAAGCGCTATGGATATGGAAGTCAATAACCTGGTTCGCTTGGCAAATACCGCTATCGCTAACGGCGACGTTCCTAACGCTCAAAATATTGTCAATGAATTGAAGGCTCTTGACGCCAACAATCCGGACATTGCCACGCTTGAAAATTTGATCAAGGATTCCAACAACAATCAAATCGTTGCGGCTGACGATGGTCCGTCTGACTTTGATTTGCTTGACTCTGCTGGATTGCTTAATCAGGAAGAAGGGTCAATGGGAGCTCAAACCCAGCAATTGGTTGGCGAGGTTACTCGCACCATTAACGATGCGCGCGCTCAATTAAGAACTGACCCTGAAGGCGCAATTCAAAATTTGAAAACCATGCGCGACGACGTTCGTCGCAACTCCTTCATTAAAGCGGCTGATCGCGACGCTTTGATTCGCAACCTCGAAGCCGCCATCCATGAAGCTCAGCAGCAAGGCGATCAAATCAAGCAGCGCAATGCCGAAGCTGCCAGAAGAATTGCTGAAGCGCAAGACAGAAAAATTCAAACTGAACAGATGCTTATCCAGCAGGAAAAAGTTTACAGAATTGCTAAACGATTTGAATCCGCCTGCAAGGAAAAGAAATATGAGCAAGCTCAAGACTTGATGATCGACATTTCTCAAGATATGGAAGAAACTGACAGTCAAAAACCAACAGCTATTGCTGGAATTCAATGGACCCGAAATCTCAGCAATTATATTAAGCAGACCGAGTTGCGAGCCTTAAAGCAACGTAATGTTTGCGATACGCTTTATCAAAGCGATAAATCGTCCTTACCATTCCCGGACGAACCGCCGATCACGTATCCCGATTCCGAAGTTTGGGCGCGTTTGACAGCAAGCCGACGTGAGAAATACAGTTCTATGGACTTGTCTCAAGCCGGAGCTAAAGAAAAGCAAATTATGCAAGCGCTTAAAGAACCGACCAGCATCAGCTTTTCCGACATGCCCCTTACCGATGCAATCAACGAACTCAAGGCTCAACACCATATCGAAATTCAGCTCGATAAAAAAGCGTTTGAAGACGGCATGCTCAGCCCTGACGAAATGACGGTTAAAACCGATATGCAAGGCACGTCTCTTCGAGCGGCTTTAAAACGAATGTTGGGAGACTTGGGCTTATCGTATGTTATCGAAAATGAATGTCTTGTCATCACAACTGAAGATAAAGCCAAGGAAAAACTTATTCCTAAAGTTTACCCAGTTGCTGACCTTGTTATTCCACCTCGAATGCCTGATATGAGCAATGTTTTTACCAGCATGGGTAATAACACAACCAGTATGAGCAACTCCAGCTCTTCCGGCGGCAACAATAACAACTTCGGCGGTGGACAATTCAATATTCCAGCTGAACGAATTCGCCATAATGCCGCTCAACAGGCTATTCAAAATCAGAATTTCCAGGCGTTCAACGTCAAAGACGATCTTTCCAAGCCGGTTCCTGCCGTTAAACTGGAACAGTCATCAGACGGAACGATCATTTCGGTTCCAACTTCAGTTGACAAAAAGGAATTCTGGAAAAACTATTTCAACAGCGATAAAGTCAATGATGGATTAGTTCGTCGAACAATGCTTCACTACAAGCACGCAAATCAATACAACGATATTATCGTTGCCCTTCAGTCTGCAATGCTTTGCGGTAAAGCTCAACCGTGGATGTATGAAGCCTTGGCTCTGGCTCAACTCTGCGCCGGACGCCCGCAATCGGAATACGAACGTACGTTAATGTCTGCCGTAGAATTTAGCGATGACGCGCAAACGATGATTTTAATTGCCGTTTACATGCAAAGAATCGGCTTACACAAGCGAGCGCTTCAAGTTCTCGAAGAAGTTGCCAAAAACAATCCGGAAATGGAAGAGGTTTACCAGCACGCTTTGCCTATTGCCTCTATTACCAACAACCTGGAGGCAAAGAAATGGGTTTCCTTGGGAATTCTTTCTTTGGCTTGGCCGGAAGAAAAACAATTCATGTACGACAGAGCCAATAACATGGCTAACGGCGTTGTTGCTGACCTGATCGCTGCCAATAAGAAGAAAGAAGCAGCTCAATTCCAGGAACAAATTGATAATGCCAAAAAGCGCGATTGCATCATTCGCGTTTCATGGGCTGGTCAGGCAGACATCGATATCGCTGTCGAAGAACCCGGTGGAACCGTATGTTCCATGAAAAATATCCAAACTCCTGCAGGTGGATTCTTTATGGGAGACGCTCACGCTGGACAATTGGGTAAAAACGGTAAAATCATGTCTGAAACTTACGTTTGCCCCAAAGGTTTCAACGGCGATTATCGCGTTGCAATCAAGAAAGCCTGGGGTAACGTTATCGGCGGTAAAGTCAAGGTTGAATTGTTCACTCATGTCAATGCAGACGACCTCAATTCCATTAAAGGCAAAAAGCCAATGGTTGGTTACATTCAACTTAAAGACGATGCTGCTGGAATGATGTTCACGTTACACGACGGTCGTCGTACAGAAGCTTCACAACAGGTTATCGCCAATGCGGTCAATAATCAAGTTAACCGAGCGATTTTGGCGCAACAATTAGCGCAGGCGTTTGATCCAGACGCAATGGCAAAAATCGATGGTTTTGTCAATGCCGATCAGGCTGCGGAAGAAGGACGATATTATATGCCCTACTTCCGAGGCGGCGCTGTTGGGTACCAACCGCAGATTATTACCCTGCCAACAGGTACAAACCTTATGGCTCAGGCTGTCGTTTCCGCTGACCGTCGTTACGTTCGAATTACCAGCGTCCCAATGTTCTCCTACATTGCAAACGTTCGTATTTTCAACTACGTTACTGGCGAAGAATCAGAAGGATCCGTCCCAACCGGTTCTGGTACAAGTTATTAATATTTACGGTTGACAACATAGTCAACATTGGTTGTTAGCTGTTAGCAGTTGGTTGTTATGTCAGAAACGTTGAAAACCAGCCGCTAACAGCTAACCTTTTTTCATTTTCCCCCTTCCCTCTGTTTAATTATGTTCCATAACGAAAAAGAAGAGACTTTATCTCATTCCGAACTAACGGCGCTGCAAAATGAACGCCTGAAAAATATTGTTAAATGGGTTTATACGCATAACAACGTATTCAAACAGCGTTTTGACGAAGCAAACGTCAATCCGGATACGTTCCGCGGTTTGGAAGACATTACCTCCCTACCGACGATGAACAAGAAGGAATTCCGTGAATTCTTCCCCTTGGGAATGTGCTGCGTCCCGAAAGACCAAATTCGTGAAATCCATCAATCGTCTGGCACATCTGGCACGCCGGTTGTCATGCCTTACACCAATAACGACATTCATCAGTGGGGAGAATGTATGGCGCGTTGTTACAAGATGGCTGGCGCTCAACCGGGCGACGTCTGTCAGATTACCCCAACCTTTGGACTGTTCAACGGCGGATTTGGAATGTACCACGGAGCGCGAGAAGCAGAACTTTTTATCGTTCCCGCCAGTTCCGGAAATACCGAACGCCAAATTCGTCTTGCCAAAGCGTTCAACACCAAAATTCTGACGGCTGTCGTTTCCTACGGTCCTCGAATTCTGGAAGTAATGGCGCAAATGAACGAAACGCTGCCCGATTTGAAAATCGGCATTTTCGGAGCGGAAATGTTCTCTACCAATATGAAAAAGACCATCTCCGAGGGCTTTGGAATCGACGCGTTCGACATCTACGGCATGACGGAAACCGGCGGCGTTGGCACTCTGGGGCAGGACTGCCCTGACCATTCAGGCATTCACGTTTGGGAAGATCACTACGTTGTAGAAATTCTCAAGCCGGGATCTAACGAACCGTGCGCCGACGGCGAACAGGGCGAAGTCGTTGTTACGTCCTTGACCAGAGAAGCTCTGCCAGTAATTCGATTCCGCACCGGCGACCTCTCTCGCGTCTTGAGCAGAGAAAAATGCGTCTGCGGTCGTTCTCATATCCGTATTGCTCCAATTACCGGACGTCTGGACGACATGCTCATTGTTAAGGGCGTTAACTTCTTCCCGTCTCAGGTTGAACAGGCTCTGCTGGAAATCCCGGGCGTTCACCCGCAGTATCAGATTATTATCGAAAACAATCACGGCGTCAAAGACGTTCACATCAACGTTGAAGCCGAAGAAGGCGTTACCGGCTACATGGTCGAAAAGAAGCTCAAGGAAACGCTGGGATTCTCGCCCAAAGGCGACGTTTTCAAGCCCGGAGAACTTCCGCGTCAGGCGGGTAAAGCCCAACGCGTTTTCTTCGAAGAGAAAAACTGAGACTTATAATAAACGTACTTTAGCACATTAAACGTCAACTCGCCTGTGGTTAATGAAACAAGCTTTCTGCCACAGGCTTTTTTATGAATCTTCCGGCAAGTTGGCGCCTGGCGTTTGTGCAGGTCAGTCCGTACACGGGTTCGACGGATTAAACCGATTTTCACCGATTGGTTAATTGTAATTCAATCGTCATTTGCACATCATTGGATTATTAAACACTAAAAACACGAAATATACAAAATTTACGGAAAAAAAGAAAGATCTTAAAATAATCCTTTCGTTTGTTTCGTTCTTTTCGTGTATTTCGTGTTAAAAAAATGTTTGGGCGAGCAAAACGCCTGTTTTTTAGTTCACAAATACCAATTGGTCGGATGAACTTTTTTTATTTTCCCAAGAAAACAAAAAGAACTGCGCCTATCATACAAACGCACGCTCCAACGTAGTTCCAACTCAAAGATTTATGGAAAACCATCATGTAAAACGGCGCAAATACAGCTAACGTAATAATTTCCTGCATTATTTTCAACTGAGGCACGCTAATCCCGTTAGCTGCGCCGATTCTGTTCGCCGGGACTTGAACCATGTATTCAAACAGAGCAATTCCCCACGAAACCAGAATCGCAATAAAAAGCGGCGAGTTTTTCAAGTACTTCAGGTGCCCATACCATGCCCAGGTCATGAACAGGTTTGAGACAATTAACAGTATTATTACGGTTATTAAAGATTTCATCTGTAATTTGTTTAGTTTATATTTTAAAGCATATTCTCCAACTTGCGATGGAAAGGATTGAAATTTTCTTGCTCCAAAATGTATAGCTCCCCTTGTCAAATTCCAGGTATAACGCTACAATATAATATATCGGAATCTTACACCAGAAAAAATAATGGAAATATTAAATCTCCGACGATTTCTCCTGACGACATTCCTTTTGTGCGCCGTCTGTCTGAGCTACGGTCAGATGTGCAAGGTTGAACTATCTTCTCCCACAAAATCACTGGGTGTTCAGGGTAAACAAACAGTATTTGTTGAAGCAACCTTTTCTGAAACATACCAAAAGAAAAAAACGGTTCTTGAACCTGTTCAGCGTCAACCGCTCAACGTAAGTATTGTTTTAGACGTTTCCGGCTCAATGGCGGGCGAACCTTTATCGGGAGCCAAACAGGCTATGCTTTCCATTCTTAATAATTTGTTTCCTGGAGACGTTATTTCCATAACCGTTTTTAGCGACCAGGCAAAAGTCGTTTTGCCATTTGCCCAAATCGGAGGCGCAAACTCCAATAAACTCCAGGAAGGGATTAACAGTATCGTTGCCGAAGGCACAACCTGTTTATTTTCCGGCGTTAAAGAAGGAGCCAAAGTATTATTAGCAAATGCTGGAACCAATTACGAAAACTATCTCGTTGTTATCAGCGACGGCGAATCCGGAGAAACGCCTTTATTCATGAACGAAGTTGGACAAAAGCTGCTCAAAGAAGACGTCCGCGTTATTTGTATCGGATTGGATTACGACAATCCTCTTTTGCAATCCCTGGCTAATGGAGCTAATGGGCAGTATCATCATATCGGGCAATCAAATGAACTGGCTATGATACTCATGACCGCGCTGGAAAAATCGAACGTTGCCGCTTCCGTTGCATTCGACAATAAATTCGCACTGCATCTTCCCCCCAATGTGGTTCTTCTCAAATCAACAGCCAGAATCCTGGGGGTAAAAATGCTCAAAGACAAATCAACCGTTTATTACTTTTATCGATTCAGTCTTCCTGAAAAAAGCGTCTATTCCGAATTGTTTGAACTGGAAATTACCAGACAACTCAAACCGGGCGTCCCAATTGCACAACTACAGGTTTCGTTTATTGACGCGGCTGAAGTTGATTTGAAAAAGAAAGAAGAAAGAGAGAAACAGGCAGACAATGCCGCCAAAGGCGCCGCTGAGGATAATCCGAAATCAAATGATGAAGACGATCTCAACGACATTACAAATGATATTCTTCAAAAATTAAAAATTACGGAACAATCAGACGATAGCTTGCCAAAAGATGAAAAAGAAAACGACGATAATTCAGAAGAACAGGAACCAGATGCCAACAATTTTCGCTTTGACATAGCCCGACTGCCCCGCTCTACTGACAGCGCAAGTCTTACAATTCCATTTACAACAGATAAAACATCGTCAATTAATTCAGATTTCTATATTGAATGTCGAATTCGTTTCGAAATGTCTGCCTACGATCTTTTGTACATTTACGCGTGCCGAGGTCTAACATCGACAATTAATGAACGACTCAAACAACATCTCGCAACCTTAAATCGCCAGATTCGCCAACCAATTGTTGATCAATCCGAGTCAACGCTTCGACAATTCAAGCAGAATACAGAAGACCTTATTCCATTGGTAAAATCAGTCCCGGCAAAACCGTCAGGGTCAAAGAAACAGCAATCTGTAAAAAAACAGACGCCTCGCAATTTAAAAGACAATCCTTTTATAGAAAAACTAAACGTTTTTCGCGCCAATTTTATAGAACAATGGCGCGAATTGCGCGAGAAAAGAACGCTCCAGAAAGCGCTCTGAAACTCATTGATTAACCAACGGATGTTAGTCAACTTTTACGTCTAAACGGCGTTTGAAGCGCTGCAACGCATATTTCCTGACGATTGTGCTGCAGTTGTCGCGCTTTAATGACATTAAAGCCCCAAGAACGAATCCGATCTAAATACTCTGGAATATTCCATGCCAAGTCCCATTCAACCAATTTGAGGGTCAGGATCAATCCTCGAATACTAACCTGCTTGTTCATGACGATGTCTTCGACAGCGTCAAGAGTATAATTGGGCGCAACGTTCATATCGGACGCCAACCAACGAATTTTCCGAAATTCTTTCTTGGGCAATTCGGTAGTTCGTCCGCGCAAATGACGAAAATTTGGATTTTCAAGGACAATCGGAGCCATCTCCGCTGGATCGACGCCTAAAACCTGGCATCCCCGCGCCAACAACGCTTGAGTCGCCCCGCCAGGGGCAGAACCGAGTTCTGCCACTCGCGCTCCAGGTTCCAAAGGCAAATCGCTCCAAATTAACGCTTCTTCCATCTTATACCATGCCCGAGAAACAACTTCCGGCGGCATAACAAGGTTAATCATTCCACCAGGATAACAAGTCGCAGTAAACGTTGCACGATGAAATCCCATCATCCATACTTCGGGATCTACTATCGTACAATCCAGAACCCTGTCGCCTTTAACAACAGGTTCATTTATCAAAAGCCTATTTCTGACGGATAATGGCAATGAGTTGCGAACCAGGTTGGCAACGCGCGCGTCTTCTTCTGTCGGACCAACTTCGTATCCGCTTTTTCCTGATGGCTTTTCATCTCGAGACCAAATATGAAACGCCTGATAATCTCCTGTTTCCAATTCTTGGACAATCCTGGCGATTCGTTCGGTTTCGTCTCCAGTCAGCCGATCCAGAGATACGCCAGAGGCGCGAGCGAAAATGCTTTTAGGAACCCCTTCTTCTGGAACAGGAATTCCATCCGGAAATTTAAACGTAACAAATCCCGGTCGGGAAAAAGCAAAATGCGCTTGCGGAGCCAGTTGTGAAAGCTCGTGTTTCAGAAATTTCTCAGCGCCAATTTGACTGCAGGTAAAAAGGTAGGACATACAGGATAGGGAGTAGGGAATAGGGAGTATGGAATAGGGAAACGTCAAAAATGATTAACTCCCATTCTCAGTCTCTTTCTCTTTCAGTTTTTCAAGTTTTTTAACTTCTTTATAAGCTTCAGTTACAACGTCTTGCTGGGAAGCGACGTCGTTGGATAGTTTATCAATCGTTTCCTTTAACATCGTAATTGACCGGAGAATTTGATCGCAGTATCGTTGTTGATTCATCAGTTCATCTGGAAAAAACATTCCGTTAGAACACAAATCTGACAGGATTTTATTTTGCGTTGTTAATTCATACTCCTTGTCAACGAGCTGCGTTTGAACTTCATCCAGTCGACGCTGCCGATTAGCCAATTCCAACCGGCAACTATCAAGTTCCATTTGACGCAATTTAAGAACGGATTCAAGACGAAAGGCTTTTTTCGACATCGTTCTGTTAGTGCGTTACAAATTCCTGCTCTACCGTAAAATCTCGAATAATGCCAGAGGTTGGATCAAACGTTCTGACGTGAATTTGGATGCCCTGCAAGCTTATACCCGCCATTTTTGCATTTGGAATGCTAAATTTAGACGTTGTAGGAGCATTGATAACCTTGTTAGCGTCTGTTCCCGATTGAGTAACGCTGGTTACCGATGCGGTATCATCAAGTGAGAAACGACTCCCTGTGTCAAACGTCGTTCCGCGCGCGGCGCTGAAAGTAGTTCCTTTGCCAAGATCAACATAGGATTTAGATTCGGGATCCCAAACTTTGACGTCAAACATAAGAATGTTATCTAATATAACGTCTGCGGTATTATCGTTTAACGCTGCCGTCCACCCTCGGTAGTCAGTTCCTGCATTACCTCGACCACGACCGGAACCTGCTGAAGCCGCAAACGTTAAATCCGATAACGAAGCGTGCTTGACATTGCCTACGGCGTTTTTGTTTGGAGCGTTTGTTGGATCGAGAACTAGAACTCGTCTATAGAGATTGAAACCATTGCCATTGGGATTTCTGGAAACCTGCCATTGAACTTCAGCATCCGATGAATGCACTACCCCAGTTCCATTTCTACCAATAAAGGGAGAATCCAAATCATGAATGGTAAACTGAATAACATCGTCATTATCGCCTGCAATATTATTAACGTTACTATAAAACTCTTGTAATCGAGTATCTGCAAGAGGAGTTTGCGTATTCTCTTCAATTCGGAAGTACCCATAACCGGAGTTAGAGTCTGCCGGAACTGTCATTTTAGCAGTATAACGAGACAAATCGTTTTGTAAAACCATTTGAGCCGAGCGAACCTTTTGGTCCAGCTCCATCAATCCTTGAGAACTGGTTACAAAATTGCCGACCATGGCAAACATCTGTACAACGCCTAACATCAAAATAAGCCCAAGCGTTACCGCTAAAAGAATTTCGATAAGCGTATAACCGTTACGGAGTTCAAATCGTTTCGTTGACATCGCTGCAATACCAATTAAAACTGTGTTTTTTGCTTGTGAAAAGACGTTATAGGCTATAGACTAAATCTACATACACAAAGTCGGAATTATTCTTCACAAACACTCTTTGCCCATATCTTATTATACACAATTGTCTATTGTTTGAACAGGGCAGGAAGCAAAAATTATGTAAAAATCTAATTTTTTCTCAAAAAAAACTTGATTTTCCTTTTCCAATCGGGTATATTATGGAAAATGAGCGCCAATTCCTCGCCTAATAACCTAAACTCAAAATGAAACGTAAAATTTTAATTGACCTTTCGCCCGGAATAGAAGAGACTCTGGCTCTTTGGCTAGCGTTGCGAAATCCCAATTTTGATATTGTAGCGGTTACGTCTTCCGCTGGAAACGTTAATGCACAGTGCGCTGGAGAAAATCTGTATACCATTCTAAATTTATTCGATCCAAGCCCTCGTCCACGGGTGGGCGTTGGAGAAGAACCCGTAGAAGGTTTGCCGGTTGACGGTTCAATGTTAAACGGTCGCGATGGATTGGGCGACGTTGGGATCCCGGTTGTAAACCTTCTTCAGCGTCCTAACGCGGCTAAAGTAATTGTAGACGTTGTACGTTCAAACCCTAATGAGGTAACGATTCTTGCTTTAGGACCATTAACCAACATTGCTCGCGCCCTAACGTTGGATCCAACCATTGCCCCATTGATTGGACATTTGGTCATTTGCGGCGGCTCATTATCTGCTCGAGGCAACATAACTCCGTGCGCCGAGTTCAATATTTTTTGCGATCCCCATGCCGCGCAAGAGGTTTTTCAAACAAAACTCACAAAAACCCTTGTACCGGTTGATGTTGCGAGTCGTTTTTCTGTCGGAATGGAAATAATCAATCAGATTAGCTCTATTGATCCTGAAACAAAGCTCAAACCAATGCTAAACGCATTATTCCGGAACTATCGTCAATGGCTTGGTCGCGAAAAGATATTTGTCAATAGTGCAGTTGCAATTTTATCGATTCTGCATCCTGACTTGTTTACCAGAAAAAAACTATTCGCAGATGTCGAAACCGCTGGCGAACTCACAACAGGCATGACGGTCTTTGACCAAAGACCTCAAACCCCGTCCAACCCTAACATTGAAGTCATTACCGATTTTGATAAACACGTAATCAATATGTTTTTTGCAGAAGAATTAAGAATTGATCTTAATTGATATAATTTATATTTGACATTTTATTTCCAGTCGTCATTTGATAATTTTTAAGGAGATATTTTATGAATTCGTTTGAATACAACAATCCCGTAACGGCATTGTTTGGCATTGGCGTTTTTTCTCAAGCAGGACAAAAGATCGCCCAGTTCGGTAAAAAGGCGCTGGTCGTTTCCTATTCTGATAAAGGCTGCGCCGCGACGCTGGATAAACTCTCGGAACTGCTCAAAGCCGCTGGCGTGGAAGAACAGCGTTTTTGCGAAGTAATGCCCAACCCGGATATTGCTATGGTTGCTCAAGGCGTTGAACTGGCGAAAAGTTTCGGCGCTGACGTGGTCGTCGGCGTTGGCGGAGGCAGCGCGATGGATACCGCCAAGGCGATTGCCGCAGGCGTTGAGTACAACGGCGGCGACCTGTGGAACATGGTCTACAGCCGGCACGACAACATTCAGGCGATTCCCCCGACGTCTACTCTCCCGACGGTAATGATTCCTACTTTGCCGGCAACGGGCAGCGAGATGAACAACTGTTCCGTTGTCAGCAACCGCGCCTTGGGAGAAAAGTCCTATATTTGGAGTCCGCTTCTGTTCCCGAAACTGGCGATCCTCGACCCGGAACTGACGTATTCTCTGCCCCCGTTCCAAACGGCATGCGGCGCCGTCGATACGATTTCTCACGTGCTGGAAATCTATATTAACGGACAGTCCAAGTCCGACCTGCTTCATGCCTGGCAGGAAGGCGTGATGAGAACGATCGTCGTCAATCTGCCCAAAGCGTTGGCAAAACCGACGGACGCTGACGCTCGCTGCGAACTGATGTGGTGCGCGACGTGCGCCCTCAACGGCTGGGCGTCGCCGGGAGACGCCTGGACGCCCATGCATCAGGTCGGACACGTACTTACGTCGCGCCATCAAATCAACCACGGCTCGTCCCTCGGGCTTGTCATGCCCAGCTGGATGGACTATATGAAACAGTTCAAACCGGAACGTTATTTCCAGTTTGCGGTGAACGTGATGGGCATTTCCCCGGCAGGCAAAACCATTGCGGAAGTTATCGACGAAGGCATCGCCTCGTTCAAACGATTTATCGGCGAGTCCGGCATGCCGACGCGGCTTTCCGAAAAAGGCGTTACGGAAGCCGACTTGCCGGAAATCGTCAAAGGGGTTAAAAAGGTCAGCTTCTGCGCCGACGGCTTTTTGAACTGCCAGCCGCCGGTAACAGAAACCATACTGCTGGAAATCCTGACAAAAGCGCTGTAAACGGAATTTAACTGTCAACCAGCTTGAAATATCCAAAATTCCCGTTCGGTAATATTTCCATGACAAATCCAGTTTTTTTGTTAAAACATTACCGCTCGGGAATTTGTTTGTGAGAATATTCTCTGATGTTGTTTATTCCGTCATGACAAAAAAGCATTACTTACAATTGAGGAAATCGGGCGATTGATTTGTCAAACTCGAAAAGGACAAGCGTAACCCAGTGAGAACTGGCAATGTTGTCCATCGTTCATACGTTAAGCATGGACGTTCATATCTCAGCCCATTGGTAAGAGGTGAATGATGGAAATGTTGGACGTCTTGCATAATTTTGAATTCTGTATACAATAGAAATAAGAGTTGCGAGTAACAAGTAGCGAGATACGCAAAGCGCTTCACAGAATTTTCTCGCAACTCGTAACTCGCAACCCGCAACTATCAACAACCAAATTATTATGAGCACACTACAATTTATGCCGCCAGAATCGGTTATAACCGGCTGGGATTTTAGCACAGGCGCAGTTAAATGCCTGGCATTTGATATTAACGGAAATGTACTTGCATCGTCCAGATTTCCAACGGACTTGACGTATGGCGATTCCATCGACGATCCCGGCGCGATTGAACTCAATCTGCTTCAGCTGGAAGGACAGGCTCGGGCGACAACTCGCGACATTGTCAATCAACTCCGCGACTTGGGACGTCTGAACGATTGGGCAGGAGGGGGCATTTCTGCTACTCATCATACCTGCGGAAGAATTGATCAAAACAACAATCAGGTTCGACGCGCTATTTGCTGGAACGATCAGACTTTGGCGAAGTATTGTCAACTCGGTACTGAACGCCTTGGCGGCGTCGAAAAGGTAAAAGAACTCATCGGCGGTCCGTGGGCTGTTCGATATTCCCTCTCTCACCTCGTTAAAGACGAACAGACTCTTTCGAAAGACGCCTGGATTCGCACCCGCCGTCTGGCAACTCATGGCGTTCTAGCCGCTGGATACTTAACAGGAAAGTTTGACGTCATAAGCGTCTCTTCCGCTGCCAGTACCGGCATGATGGACTTCAGAACCAAAGAATGGCGCAAGGGCATGCTCGACGCTATTGAAAATCCGGAGTATCGCGCTTTGGCGTGGTTTGCGTTGCCGGAAATCATTGATCAGTACACGCCTGTCGGGAGAATTTCCAAATCTCTTGCAATCGAATGTAAATTACCCCAAAATATGCTTCGTCCCTTTATTTTCCCAACCAGCGACGACCAGCAAGCGGGTTTGATTGGCGGCGGCGCGGTCGAAGCCGGACAGATGGCAATTATTTTGGGCAACTCTGCCGTTGTCAATTCGTCCTGTTCGACCATTCCAGCAGACGATGTCAATCTGGACGTCATGTCCCTCAACTGGGGACCGTATCTGTTGATGAGATGTTACTCTAACGGAGCGTATTTTATCGATCGCGTTATGGGCAAAAACGTCGATTACGCTCAATTGGAAGCGGCGGCAAACGCTGTCGTCCCCGGCTGTTCCGGCGCGGCAATTGATCCGTTTATCGTTTCTGAACCGTCTATTGGAATTACGGAACCGAGATTGCAATGGATCGGCGCAGAGCCGCAAGAAATTGGCGTTCGCTATCGCGCATGTCTGGAAGCGTTGGCGTATTTAATCGCCTTGGGCGTAGAAGAACACAAACGAGCGGGACAGGAAATCAATCAGATTACCATTTCCGGCGGAACGTCAAAGAGCTTGCTCATGTGCAAGATTCTCGCTTCTGTTTTGAACATGCCGCTCAAACGACTGGTCAGTTCAGAAGGTCCGGCTTTAGGCGCGGCTGTTACGGCATTGGCTGCTTTAGAAAATTACAGACGCTCACAGGCAACTATGAGTCGAACTGCGGCAGACGGCGCGTTCCCATACGCTCCTACTTCAGGGTTAATGGAACAGTACACGCCTTCGGATGCTGTCAAACAGATGGTTCAGTTCAAAGACGTTGTCGAACCTGTTCCAGAATGGATTCCCGCTTATCAAACCGGCTTGAATGCGTTCAAGGAAAGATTAGGCATTAGGCAGTAGGGAATAATTGGAAGGCGGTAACGAAGTGAGCGGAGCGAACGAAGTTACGCTTAAAAGAAGCGTAGTTACGCTCACGTTGTTCACTTCATTACCGCCTTTCATCAATTTGCTATACATAATTCAATTCAATAAAAATGTCACAAGATAAAACCCAAAAGGCGTGGGGGGGAGTCTTTACTGGAAAGACCGACCCTCTGATGGAAAAGTTCAGTGAAAGTATTTCGTTCGATAAACGCATGTACAAGCAGGACATTGCCGGGTCGATCGCGCACGCGCGGATGCTGGCGGACGTTGGCGTTTTGACAACGCAGGAATTTCAGGCAATCGAATCCGGCTTGCTGGAAATTCAGGGGCAGATCGAACGCGGCGAGTTTGTTTTCTCGATTGAAAAAGAAGACATTCACATGCACATCGAGTCCGCTTTGACGGACAAGCTGGGCGACGTTGGGCGAAAGCTTCATACCGGGCGAAGCCGCAACGATCAGGTTTCGACCGATTTCCGTCTTTGGGTTCGAGACGCTATCGACCAAATCGACGCGCGGCTGGCGGAAGTACAAAAGGCGTTTGTCGGACGCTGCGACGACGACATGGACGTCATTCTGCCGGGTTATACTCATACGCAAAGAGCGCAGCCAGTTCTGGCTCCTCATTACTGGCTGTGCTATACAGAAAAGTTTCAGCGTGACAGAGAACGCCTTGCAGACTGTCGAAAACGGGTCAATACGTTGTCGCTTGGCGCTGCCGCCATGGCGGGAACGTCGATTCCCATCGACCGGTTCAAGACGGCGGAGTATCTCGGTTTTGAAGCTGTCTCCGGCAACAGCATGGACGTTTCCAGCGACCGAGACTTTGCCATCGAGTTCGTGTTCTGTCTGGCGTTGATTGCCGAACATCTCAGCACGCTGGCGGAAGAATGGATTTGGTGGTTCTCCAGCGAATTCCAGTTTATCAAACTGCCACAGCGGTTCTGCACCGGATCGTCGATTATGCCGCAGAAAATCAATCCGGACGCCTTGGAACTCATCCGCGGCAAGACGGGTAAAACGATTGGCGCGCTGCAAACGCTGCTTGTTCTGGTCAAAGGTTTGACGCTGGCGTACAACCGCGACCTCCAGGAAGATAAACCGGCGGTTTTCGACGCCTTCGATTCCGTCGACGCCTGCCTGGAACTTGTCACCCCGATTATTCGCGACGCCCAGCTCAACCGCCAGCGCATTGAAGACAAACTCGACCGCGGACATCTCGACGCAACCACGTTTATGGAATACCTTATCGGCAAGGGAATCCCGCAGCGAACGGCGCACCACATTGTTGGCCGGCTGGTTCGATTGTGTCTGGAACGCGACTGCCGGCTGTCAGATCTGCCGCTGTCGGAATTCCAGGCGGAAGATCCCGCTCTGACCGAAGACCTGTACAATGTCTTGGGCGTGAAAAACGCTATTGCAGCGTTTAAGTCCTACGGTTCCACCGCCCCGGCTGAAGTCGTAAAACAGGTGGAAAGCTGGAAGAAGAGGTTGAATGTCGAGTAAACGTTACATATTTAATGCTTAACGCGATGAATTTCGGATATGATAATTCTGGCGTTAAGCGTTTCAACTATTAAACAATTCATGCTTGATTATTTTAGTCTTTTACTCGATACATCCCGAGTAGGGCTTGGACGTCAGCCGAAAAAGGAAAACGATTTGTTTTATCTTTGCAGTCTGATTGACTACACTGCGCGTAAAACGACAAACCAACGTAAAACCGTTGTCAACGCAATCGGAAAAGAGCGTTTGGCGAAAATTTACGATTTGGCGGACGTCTATCATTGTGAAAATATCGATAAAATCTCAGACGAGTTAATCGAAGAGTTTCACATTCAGTCGGGCGACTTTGACAACGTCAAGGCATGCAAGTATTCTGTTCCCAGTCATTGGGATATCGGCAAAGTATATCAGCGTCTTATTACCCGAGTTGCCAAAGAGGAAAAGCGAGCCGTTGTCGACATTCTTATTGAAGTGTATAATTCCTGGATTTCTGACGCGATTGACAATTACAATACCGCAACGTATTACTCGGATTCCCGCTGGCTTTTTCTGTCGTACATGGAAGGCGAGCCGCTTAAAGAATAGCAAATTATATTTCAACCATAACACAAAGGTTATTAACTTATCCTCAATCTGTTTATATTTAGAATAAAAAAATCGCCTTCTATAATGGAGGCGATTCTTTAATGTTTCGAGGTTACAAACCTCAACGATAAACGTCAATGGCAGAATAATTAGTTATTTTCCTGAGCCATTTTACGCAAGTGTTCGTTGCGGCGTTCGGCACGTAAACGAATCCGACGGTTGATCTCGCTCGGCTTCTCGTAGCTTTCACGACGGCGCATTTCCTTTTTAATGCCCGAACGTTCACAAAGTTTACGGAAACGGCGTACAGCCTCTTGAACGGATTCACCTTCATGCAATGTCAACTTAACCACGAAGCATCACCTCCAATTCTGGTTAGGGGTTAAAATAAAAAACAACGGTTTGCACCGAAAAAATTTAATTGACGTATTTTATCAATTTTTTTTATCTTGTCCAGTAGGGGCTGTGATGGAATTAGCGCTTTAATTGTTTAATCTATTTTTTCCCCTTCTTTACGAAAAAACAAGAAGGTGTATAATTAGTCATCCATTTTGTTTTTCATAAAGAGAAATATTTAATTCACTCATATAAACCTGTTAATTTTATACTTTATTCCTAATGAACGGGAAATATTTGTCAGTCCTGCTGGTTTTAATATCGATAATCAGCGTCCAAGGCGGGGCGTCGATAGCAAAGACGCTGTTTGGCGAAGCCGGTCCGGCGGGGGCGGCAACGCTAAGAATCGCCTTGGCAGCGATTATACTGTGGATTATTAACCGCACCAATATTCTTGCTGTTTCAAAAAAACAATGGTTTGAACTGCTCTTGTACGGATTTTCCATCGGCGCAATGAACCTGTCGTTTTACTGCGGCATCAACCGCGTTCCGCTGGGCGTGGGCGTTACAATAGAATTCATCGGACCGCTGAGTCTGGCTATGCTCATGTCTCGCCGACCGCTGGACTTTCTCTGGGCGATTTTGGCAGGATTAGGCATCTTCTTCATCTTTGACCACGGCGGAACGAACCAGATAGACCTTATCGGGGCAGGACTTGTCGCGTTTGCCGGACTGATGTGGGCGCTGTATATTGTCATGATCGACCGACTGTCCAGAACAATGAAAAGCGCAGATTCCGTAACAATTGGAATGATAATCGCCGCCATTTTGGTGGCGCCGTTTGGATTTAGAGAGGGGAATTTAACCGCTCTGAGCGCTAACGCGTTCTGGATGGGCTTGGGCGTTGCCGTCTTTTCCAGCGCGCTGCCGTTTACTCTTGATATGATAGCGCTAAAAAAACTGCCTGCTAAGACGTACAGCATTTTAGAAAGCCTTTCACCGGCGTTTGCCGCCCTGTCCGGCTTAATATTTTTACACGAAGCCCTCAGCGCAATTCAATGGCTGGCGATCGCGTTTATTATCGTTGCCAGTATCGGTTCAACTTCCTGCGCTACAGAAAAGGGGAAATAGGCTGTAGGCAACTAGGAGTTCTTTGCGATAATTGCTAATTGAAACTTCTCCCGCCCCTTTACGGAACAGTAAATTCAATTATAATTAGATTAGGAATTGTATGAAATGTGTAGAGTATCAGTAATTACACATTACACATTACGATTAAACAACTCGCAACAATTAACAACCCATTAACCACACAGAATCCTATGAATCTTGCTCAACGCATGTTGGCTTTAGAGCCGTCGGCGACGCTGGCAATGTCCGGTAAAGCCAAAGAAATGAAAGCAGCTGGCGTAACCGTTTACGACCTCTCCTTGGGAGAGCCGGATTTTAACACGCCTGAACATATTTGTCAGGCGGCGTTCGAGGCAATTAAATCAGGAAAAACACGGTATACGCCGGCGGCTGGCATTATGCCTCTGCGTGAAGCGGTTGCCTCAGCGTACAAGGCAAAACACGGTTTGGAATACAAGCCGACCGACGTCGTTGTTTCCAACGGCGCCAAGCACGCGTTGCACAATGCGTTTACAGTTCTGATTAATCCCGGCGACGAGGTTATCATTCCTGCCCCGTATTGGGTTTCCTACGCAGAACTGGTAAAACTTGCTGGCGGCGTTCCAGTAATTGTTCAAACGAGGCAGGAAGATCAGTTCCGACTTACCGAAGAACTGTTGCGTTCATCAATTACGCCTAAAACAAAGGCTCTGCTGCTGTGCTCACCGTCTAATCCAACTGGAAGCATGTACACACCAGAACAGTTGGGCAAGTTGGCAGATGTTGTTATCGAAAAAGATATTGTTGTTATTGCAGACGAAATTTACGAAAACCTCGTTTACGGAGACAACAAATTCGCATCTTTTGCTACTGTCCGACCGGGCTTGCAAGAGCGAACAATTTTAGTCAACGGGGTCAGCAAGACGTACGCCATGACCGGCTGGCGAATCGGCTGGACGTTAGCGCCGTCCAACATTGCCAAGGCGATGGCGGCGTTGCAAAGTCAGGAGACGTCAAACCCGTGTTCCGTCAGTCAGTACGCTGCATTAGCCGCTATTCAGGGCGACCAGTCCTGCGTTGCAAAAATGCTGGCGGAATTTTCTAAAAGACGCGATTACGTTACCGCTCGTATTGCCGCCATTGACGGGATGTCCTGCGTAGAGATGTCAGGCGCTTTTTACGCTTTCTTTAACATTCAGGCGCACCTGGGCAAAAAATACGGCGACAAGATGGTTGAAACCGATTCCGACTGGTGCTTGACGCTCTTGGAACAGCAGCACGTTGCAACCGTAATGGGCAGCGCGTTCGGTGCGCCCGGCTACGCCCGCGCCTCGTTTGCCGCCAGTATGGAAACGCTTAAAGAGGCGTTTGACCGCATCGAAGCCTTTGTAAAATAACTCTGGCTCGTCCGTTAATTTGGCGCTTATTTCCGGCGCCTCGCAAAACTCTCGCAACTGTAGGCAAGAGAGGAACGGGAGTAGATAGTCGTAGAATCCTTTACTATCTACTCCCGTTACCTTTTGTCTTTGCTATTCTTATATGAGATAATTCTATATCGATTATGCATGTATTCTTTTTTCCCATCCCCCTTGTTATAATCGACGTTTATTGTATTATATAAGAATTAAACTTATAGCGATTAAACGTTATTAAAAGCTAATGAACAGGGAAAAAGAATAATTCATCATGTACAGAACACACACGTGCGGAGCCTTGAGGGCAGAACATATTGGTCAAGAGGTAACAATTTGCGGTTGGGTTGACCGGATTCGCAATCAGGGCGGATTGGTTTTTGTCAACCTGCGCGACAGATACGGGATTACTCAAACGGCGTTTGCTCCGGAAGCGGGCGAAGAACTGCTCGAACAGGCGCGAGGGCTTAAAATGGAATACGTCGTTCAGGTAACAGGCAAGGTTTGCGCTCGACCGGTTGGTCAGGCGAATCCCGACATGGCGACCGGGGAAATCGAAGTCCGTCCGACTCAAATGACGCTTCTCAACAAATGCAATCAACCGCCGGTGTATCCGAGCATTCCTGAATTACCTAGCGAAGACGTTCGTCTGCAGTATCGCTACTTGGACTTGCGCCGCACGGCTATGCAGGACGCTTTGATTCTGCGCCATCGCATGATTAAAACGATGCGCGATTATACAGACGCTCACGGGTTTATCGAAGTCGAAACCCCGATGTTAGGGCGTTCCACTCCCGAAGGCGCGCGAGATTATCTGGTTCCCAGCCGCGTTCATCCTGGCAAATACTACGCCCTGCCGCAGTCCCCGCAGCTGTACAAACAGTTGCTCATGATTGCCGGGTACGACCGATACGTTCAGCTGGCGCGCTGTTTCCGCGACGAAGACCTCCGCGCCGACCGTCAGCCGGAATTCACCCAGCTGGATATTGAGATGTCGTTTGTCGAGATGGAAGACATTCTCACGTTCATGGACGGCATGATTGCTGATCTGGCGAAGAAGATTCTTGGGCTTGACCTCCAGCTGCCGCTGTCACGAATGGACTACGACGAAGCCATGGAACGCTACGGTTCTGACAAGCCGGACCTGCGTTTTGGCATGGAAATTATCGACTTGACCGAGTTTGCCAAAACCGTCGATTTCCAGGTCTTTCGCGGTCCGGCGGAAGCGGGAAATCGCGTTCGAGCGATTGTCGTTCCGCAGTGCGCCGACAAGTATTCCCGCAAGGCGATTGACGAGCTGACGACTTACGTCAAGGAAGATTTCAAGGCGAAAGGACTTGTCTGGTTCAAGGTGGAAAACGGCGACATCGCCTCTCCGACCGCGAAAAAGTTCACGGACGAAGAACACAAAAAGATTCTGGAAATCACCGGCGCGAAAGACGGCGACATGATTCTGGTTGTCGCGGACACGTTCGACATCACCTGCGCCGCGTTGGACGGTTTGCGCCGACGCTTGGCGAAAGAACTCAAACTGTACGCCCCGAAGTCGATGAGCTTCTCCTGGATCGTCTCCTTCCCGATGTTCGAATGGAACGAAGAGGACAACAAGTGGGACGCCAAACATCACCCGTTCACCATGCCTCAGCCTGCGGAACTGGATTTGCTGGACACCGCTCCGGAAAAGGTTCACGCAGTTGCGTACGACCTGGTTATCAACGGCTTTGAAGCGGGCGGCGGCACAGTTCGTATTCACGACACCAACCTTCAGGCGAAGATTTTCAAGCTGCTCAATATCGACGACCAGACGGCTCACGAACGATTCGGGTTCCTTCTCGACGCATTGAAGTTCGGCGCTCCGCCGCACGCTGGCATTGCCTTGGGCGTTGACCGTCTTGTCATGCTCTTTGGCGGATACGACAACATTCGCGACGTCATTGCGTTCCCGAAGACCGCCCGCGCTGCTGACCTCATGACCGGCGCTCCCGGCGTTGTCGACGACAAACAGCTTGACGAACTGTCCATTCAGAATACGAGAAAAGAGGAGAATTAGGCAGTAGGGAGTAGGCAATAGGCAGTAGTTAAAATTTTCCTACTGCCTACTGCCTACT
>JAZQDP010000213.1:0-6962 GCA_045546875.1 Thermoguttaceae bacterium
GCGAGCCGGGGTGCGTAAGCCCCCGGAAGATTGGGCGCGAAGCGCACAACAAAAAAATGATTAATATATAGACTATCAATTAAAACTATCAAAAACAATTAGATACTATTTTTCGAGGATTCGCGACGATTTGAGATTCGCAACGATTTGAAACTATCCAATATCTATTGGTAGTATTTTTTCCGGGGGCTTACGCACCCCGGCTCGCCTATCCTAACTCGCCTATCCTAACTCCCAACTCACATGAAACTCGCCCTATACGCTCCATCCCTGCCGTCTGAACGCTGGCGTCAAACGTACGCCGTCAGCATTATCAAAGCGTTTGTCAATTTGAACTGGCAAGTCGAAATCCTGGGCGGAAAGAACGTTTCCCATTCAGACTTCGACAACGCAGGAACGTTCATTTCCGTTGACGCGCCAAAAGAACCGGAGGATTTAGCAAAACCGTCGCTCAAACGGCTGCGGCAGGTTTCGGAGATTGGAAAAGAACTGTCACAGGAATACGATCTGTTTATTTCGCTGGAATCGCCGGTTCCACTGTTCAATCACGGCAAAAGCGGCGCATGGATTCCGCCGTTCCCGTCAGCCGACAAACCGCAGGCGGCAACCGGCGCGACGGGCTTTTTCTCCAAACTGAAACAGAGCTGGTACAACCGTCTGGAATGGAACAGCCGGTTTACGAAATACCTCAACATTTTCGTTCCGTCCAAGTTCATGCAGGAATGGTTTTATAAACGATATCGGCTCTGGTCAACCGTTCTTCCTCCAGAAATCGTCCTGCCCTGCTCTGCCGTCAAACCGGAAGAGAAAGAAAAGACGGTCTGTCTGCTGGCGCCGTCAGACGAAACGCGTCAAGTCCTTTCCAGCCAGTTTGACAAGCTGGTTAAGAACGCCGGAATTAAGACAACGCTCAAAGCCGTCAGCCCGTCAGATAAATTTGAAGACGTCATTTCCGCGATCAACGCCAGCGCTATGCTCTGGGACGCGACGGGATACGGAACGAGCGCCCCCGAACTCGTCGGGGCGTTCCCGTTTTATTCCGCTTACGCGATGGCGCTGGGAACCGTCCCGATAACGTTCTGCGCCGGCGCGGCGCCGGAAGCGATTGTTCATCAGCAATCCGGCGTTATCTGGCAAACCGTACCCGAGGCGTTAAGCGCCATCCTCGGCTTTTCGCAAAACGATTCCCTTCGGCTGGACTTCGCCGCGCTGGCTCAAACCAGAACGCAATACTTCTCGACGGAGTTGTTCCAGAAACGGTTAAAATCAACGTTAAAACGTTGATTTTAAGGCAGTAGGCAGTAGGCAATAGGCAATAGTAATCTTTACTCCCGCCTATTACCTCTTGTCTATTGTCAATGTTCGCCTGTCGGCTAATGCGTAATTCCGCTCCCGTTGGTCGCTCCATTACCGCCTTTCATTTTCTACTGCCTACTGCCTACTGCCTATTCCCTCCCTCTTTCACCACCTCCACAAAGACCCCTTCGCCGGAGGCGAGGATCAAATTATATTTGCCGTCTTTGTCCGGGGTTAGTTCCGTTCGGACGCCTCGTTGCCAGGAGACTGCCCGGTATCCGTCTGGCAACTTGAAATCGACACTCGCTCTATCGACGTGTTCCAGTTCCGTCATGTTGACGACCGTAAACGCGTAACCGTCTTCCTTCTCAAAGCACCCGACCAGCAGCGGGGCATAATACTTGCCTTTGATTTCTTTCAGTCCTTTGAAGTCCGTAACAGGATTGGACATCTTCAGATATGGATAATCTAATGGTAATGGGTCAACCGTAAACGCCCCCAGGTTTTTGTATTGGACAAAAGCGTCAGAAATGAGTTTGATTTCCTTGAACACGGTCGCGGCGTCGTACCAGGCGTTGGTCCGTTTGCCGTCGATTGTCAGCAGCGACGGGAATTCCGGCTTGTATCCGACGTACGTCCAGCATAGCAGCCCTTTGCAGCCAAAGGAGAGAAGCGTATACGCCTGCCAGCGGAACTCGGCTTCCGTTGGCGTGCGTTTGGAAGGAATCCAGGCAAACGTTTGCAGACAGCACCAGAATTCCTTGTTATGCTCCCGGGCGGATCGGGCGATGATGTTAATCGACTCGATATACTCTGAATACGTTACGCGCTTTCCGTTGCGCCAGTTGAGAGGGTAAATATCCGTACAGATGTAATTGACGTTGAACTTCTCGCAGAAGGAATCGCAGTACTTTTTGAACAAGTCCGGGTCGGAATCGTAGTACTCGATAGCCGCCGCGCCGGCGCCGTATTTGAGCTGCGCCGCGTTGGCGTACATGGGCAGCAGATTTATATACGGAACCTTGCCGGTCTGCTCGACGTATTTGTTGCAAATCGCCGCCAGACGGTCGTAATCGTCCGTTCCCGGCTCGTCTGTTACGTACGTTCCAGCAAAACACGGATGATCAAAGTACTCCGCCGTCTGTTGAGCGGGATTCAAATACGCGCCGTCGCCCAAAATCAGTTCGACGCCGTACTTGTCGCAATCGTTGAGAAGACGCTGAATTTTCGTTCCGCTTCCTCCAACGGAATGGGCGATAATCCAGTCAAATCCGCCCGCATTGTACCTTGCGACAAAATCCTTGTCAAAGACCGCATCCGTTAAATTGACCCACGCGCCAATTTTGATTCTGTCGCGAGTAATATATTCGTTTGTAAGCGGAGTATCGTACAGCGTTCCAAAGTATCTTTCAATCGTGCTTGTAATATAGATGGCGGCGCTCATTCGATTTTCAGGAGCCTCAGAAGAGTCCAGTTCAATGCCATACTCTTTCAGATTGTTACATATTTGAGTCCATTGTTCCTTTGACACATCTCCATCTGGATCAAATTCCGTCGGCTTGTCCGGATTCGGCGGCGACATTAAACCGCGAGCCAAAACAAAACGAATTGCATACGGATCTGTAACGTAGAGGTCGAAATTAAAAGGATCATCGGGATCTACATCTTCTGGAACGTCCGTAAACTTGCATTCCCGACGTTCAATCGTATACTTTCCCGGCTTGCGGGCGACAAACCACGTAAAGCCCCGGCTGTTGGTTTGACATACGGGAACAACGACCGGCTTTCCGCCGTCTTTGGGAGTAAAGACGACAACCAGTTCTTCAGGATATTTGGTTTCAGGAATCGTAAACGTCCCCGCTTCCGGGAGCATGAACTCGGCTTTGTTATACCCGTCCGACAGACATCCGCCGGGAACGAAGACTTTCTGCAGCGGCGCGTAAAAGACGGAATCTTCGGAATAGTCCGGGGCGTCGACGGCGGCGCTCAAAAACGCCTCCGCCGCCTCTTTGGTCGGAAAGAATCCCATTCTCGACAGCTGCAAAACGTCGCCGGGCGTGGACGGGTTGGTCGGGTCGAATCGCGCGCTGGTTATCTTCCCTGCCCACTGTTTATGGGAATACGTTCTCATATCGACAACGCAGTTTCGCCACGTATTGTCCGGCTCAATCGAAATCGGGCTGTAACTTTTATCCGACAGCGCCGTGAGCGTATCGGTCGCAAAGAACAGCCCCGCCTGACGATGAGCCGACTTGTACTTGTATCGAAACGCGAAGAACGGAAACGCCTGGGCGTCAAATGAGTTTTTCGAACTGACCGGCAGCGTGATCGTGCAGTCCGTACCGGTTGGAACGAACCGCGTCAGCTTCGCCTCCCGCAAAACGTTCCCCTGCCCGACCGACAGCGCAGAGACGTCCGTTCCCCCGTTGAAAATCCAGAACATTCCCGTTGACGGCGCTGGCGTTTGATCAGAAAATGAGACGTTACATCCCACAACCAGTAAAACCAAAACTGAGATCAGACGTTTCATCGTTTACTCCTATTTTTTGTTAAAGAAATCGCAAAGGAGCCGCTCTCCCTTGCGTTATTAAAAATGTCCCTGAATGACAATTATCATTCCGACGCCAAGTTAAGCTTTCTTTTTAGACGTTGTTTTTTTCACCGCTTTTTTGCGCGTCTTTTTAACCGGGGCGGATTCAGTATCGGCTGACGAAACAGCTTTTTTGCGCGTCTTTTTAACCGGAGCGAGTTCCGTATCGGCAGACGAAACAGTTTTTTTAGCAACCCTCTTTTTTACCGCTTTTTTACGAGTCTTTTTAACCGGGGCGGGTTCTACTAAGGACTCGTCAGCTTTTACATTCGCTAAAGAGCCAAGTCCTTTTTTCGCAACGATTTTAGCGACCTCTTTGGCGGCAACAATCCAGCCTCGGCATTTCGGAGATCCGCATTGACATTCAATCGCGTCCGTATAGGGCCAGGCGTAGTCTAATGTCAACTGCTCGCCCTGCTTTATATCGGCAAGAGAATAAATCCAAAGCTCATGAAAAACTTTTCCTGAATTGGAATCGGCAACCACCAGCTCAACCAGCTCGCAATTAGGATCGCAGGAATGGTTGACGTATTTATACGGTTCTTCCGGTTCTAACGCTCCGCCGTTAAACGACATGGCATATTGAGAATCGTATTTGTTGTCAGGATGAAACTCGCCATTGATTTTACCGATCGGGGTTGCGCTTTTAATATCCAGAGACGCAAAAACGCCTTTGCCATACGGCGTTGAGCCGATGGTAATTGTATCAAATTCGAGGTTCTCAATTTCTAATGGATAGATGCAATCTGCCATAGCGTTAATTACACGGTTAATGGACAATATCTTTATTGCGGGAACGGGTTGCAATAGATTCTAAACTATTGATTATTAAGTCTATATGTATCTTATTATTATGCCCCGGAAAAGAATTCTGTCAACAGGGGGGAAAGAACAAATCAGAATACGGGTGCGTTCAAAATTGGGGGGCGCTCAAAAAATGGGAAGAAAACACAGAAAGCTCCCAACTGGGTCGGATTGAATGATAAAAACTCACGCAAAGTTCGCGAAGTTCGCATAATTTTAAAAGAGATACTTGGCATCCTCTGCGTTCAGAAATAAAAATCACCTATTTCCACAACCACAAAAATGAGGGCACTCACAGATTATGAAATTAAGGAATAAGCAATCCCCTACTGCAACGATTTTTGCCATTTCTGGATTAATGTCATGGCGTCCATTGGGGTTAGAGAATTAAGGTCAACAGAACGAATTTCCGATAACGTCGGGCTGTCAAGCGGTTCAAAAAAGGTAAGCTGAACCATTCCGTCTGCCGTTTTAAGGCGGTTCGTTTTAGAGGCTTTTCGCGTTGTTGGAACGGGGGCGGCGGCGGGAGCAGAATCCTGTTGCTGTTTTTCCAGCTGTTTTAAAATTTCGTCTGCGCGTTTGATAACAGAGACGGGTACGCCTGCCAATTTCGCAACGTGAATCCCGTAACTTTTATCTGCCGAGCCGGGGACAATTTTATGCAGAAACGCAATGTCGCCGTTGTATTCTCTAACCGCAACGTTGAGGTTGGATATGCCATCGCCATGGTCGCCCAAGTCGGTCAGTTCATGGTAATGAGTAGCAAATAGCGTTCGAGCTTTAACAACCTGGTGTAAATACTCAACAATCGCCCACGCCAAAGAAATGCCGTCGTACGTGCTCGTACCGCGTCCAATTTCATCCAGAACCACAAGGCTTCTGGACGTTGCCCTGTTAAGAATTCGAGCGGTTTCGGTCATTTCGACCATAAACGTTGACCGTCCTCGTGACAGTTCGTCCCCTGCCCCAACTCGGGCAAAGATTTTATCGGCAACGCCAATCGTCGCTCGTTTTGCAGGAACAAATCCTCCAATTTGAGCTAAAATAACAATTAGCGCCGCTTGACGAATGAAAGTGCTCTTTCCAGCCATATTCGGACCGGTTATGAGCTGAATATACCCTTTTTCTTTGTTACAAACAACGTCGTTAGGAATAAAATCGCCTTCCGGTCGAGTAATATCCAGAGTTGGATGCCGACCATCGACTATATCAAGAATCGGCTCTTGAGTCATAACCGGGCGGCAATAATTCCTCTCTCTCGCCAAGGTTGCCAGCGACTGCAAGGCGTCCAACTCGCCTAAAACGGTTGCGGTTTTGTACATTTGTTTATGGTACGACGCGGTCGTTTGGCGCAATTGGGCAAAGATCGTCTGCTCGAGTTCCAAAGAACGCTCTTGAGCGGTGAGAGCTTTTTCTTCGTATTCTTTAAGCTCTGGCGTAATGTACCGTTCTGCGTTTTTGAGCGTTTGCTTTCTGATAAAATTCGCAGGAACGTCTTTGCTGGAATTGGCGTTGGTAATTTCCAAATAGTACCCGAAAACGCGCGTATAGCCGACTTTAAGGGTAGTGATGCCCGTCTGCTGCTGCATTTTGGACTGGTAGTCCGCCATCCATTGCTTTCCGTTAATAGAAATACTTTTTAGTTCATCCAACTCGGCAGAAAAACCCGGTTTAATAAACCCGCCATCGTGCGCCTGGGCAGGACAATTCTCGACAAGAGCAGAATCGAGCAACGACGTCAATTCCTCACAAAGAGAAATTGAATCTCGTACGCGCCCGAGCAGTTCTGAAGTGCAATCTTGCAAAATGCGCTTAAATTCTGGCATGAGTCGCCACGTTTTACCCAAGTAACTCAAATCGCGCGGCGTAGCCCGATTAGCGCTAACTCTGGTAAGAAGACGTTCGATATCGTAAATACCGCCCAAGACAGAACGAACCGCCTCGCAAATCTGCGGATTGTTGACAAGCTCCTCGACTGCCGACTGACGGCGATTGATTCTGTCTATATCCATTAACGGGTCAGACAGCCAGCTGGAAAGAAGCCGGGCGCCGACTGCGCTTACCGTGCGGTCGATTGTACCTAACAAAGACCCCTCGCGTTTGTTGCCGCGAAGAGTGTAGTTTATCTCTAAACTGCGCCTTGTTGCTTCGTCAATTTCCATTGTAGAGCTGGAACTGTAGGGCAAAAGCGCCTCAATATGTTCCAAAGACGTTTTCTGCGTCTCAATGAGGTAATCTAACGCAGCGCCGGCGGCGCGAATAGCCTGCATAT
>JAZQDP010000214.1:0-5087 GCA_045546875.1 Thermoguttaceae bacterium
TGTTGGGTCTTCGCCCCAAAACGCGTTAGAGGTAAACGACCATGTTAAACTTTCAATATAGTGATAGAAAGATTTTCTGTCGGCAAACGCCAAAACGCTTTGTAGCCCGTTGTGTTCCAGAATGATTTCTAAATTCCGAACGTCAAACCCTTCCGCCGGATCGTTGGCAGAAACGTCAAGCGTAACAACAACTTCTTCCAAGTCCTGTTTGATAATCCCGGAATTGAGAAGCATTTCGTCAGTAACCGTTTTTGTTTCAGTATAAACCAGTATTGGGTCAGCCGCTAAGGTTACAAAATCGCTTGGAGCAACGTACTGGGCAGTTCCGCCGGACAGATAATCTTCCGCAGCAGCCAGAGCAGGGTCTGAAGAACGGCTAAACCTGGTAAAATTATAGGATGAGCCAGAAGCGTCATCGTCATCGTCATCGTCGCCTCCAGCGATATCGGTTGTAAGGTATTTCAGATATTCGGTAGAGGTTATTTCCATATTAGACCAGTTTAATGTGGCAACCGTTTGTGGAGTAACCGTACTGCACTCGCCGCCTAAAACCGATACGGGGTCAAGAATGGCGTCGATCAACCCCTGAGCGTTAATCTGACCAAACCCGTATGAGGGGGAGAAGGAAAATCCCGCGGCGTTAGTCGTCCACTTGGTATGTTCCTCTTCAGCTTCAAGGTCAATCTTGGTTGACGTTCTGGCAAGAAGCTGTTTGATATACCGAACGTCGCAAACCTGACCCGGATAAGTTGATTTATAAGCCTCATAAGCCAGCGATAGTACGCCAACCGCAACCGGACAAGCGCCGGAGGTGCCGTTAAATGATTCATTCCGATTGCCTGTCGTTACGCCTTGAACGTCAGATTCGGAAATTAATTCAGTGTTGTAAAGGAATACGTTGCCTGTTTGGACGTCTTCTCGGTCAGCGGTTGGAATTCCAACGCCGGGGGCGCAAATAAACATACAGGAGCCGTAATCGCTAAAGTTCGAAATGGCGGTGTAATCGGGAGTATCATTCTTACCCGTGGCGCCAACGACAAGCGTATACGGGTGAGCTGAGTACAACTTCTTTGAGCAGTCTTTGCCGTCTGGAAAAAAAAGATTGTCGCGTTCATTTCCTGCTGCAAAAGCTAAAAGAGTATTGTTTGCCCGGGCATCGGCTATTGCCGCCAAGGACAATTCGGAACTGTATGCGGCGTACCCTATCGACAAGCCAAAAGAATTGTTTTTAATATCAATAACGTCATTTTTATATGTCGTAGCTTGATGGTAGGCGTATTCCGAAATGTCGGGTATGCCCGGCAATGTAGCATCTAAAGCTTGGCAACTGAAATCCATTCGAATTGGGACGATTGTCGCGTTATAGGCGCCGCCATAGGTGTTAGTTGCCTCATCGTAGGATGCAATGCACCCTGCTACGCTTGTTCCGTGAAAGTCCCCATAATTGGTAGATGGCTTTGAGGAGGATTCTTCTTTAACCTTGGCGCGATCCCAAACGGCAGACGTGTCTGTTGGGGACTGGGTTGGAAGAGTCGGATAGATCTGCTTGAAAACATCGTTGTTAAAGATTACGCCGGTGTTAATCGCCAAAGACGTATCAATATTAGAGCTAATGAACGGGTGATTCAAGTCAACGCTGTCGTCAATAACGCCAACGACAACGTTTTTACCTGTAAACCCCAGATTCCAAGCGTAGGGCGCGTTGACCGCGTCGAGCCACGAGGCGTACGTGGTCGGAACAGCTCTTTCGTCTGCATATAAATTGACGCTGGTTAAAACGCTCAATAAAGCGATTACGCAAATTCGGTAAAATGTTCGGATTGTAAGCATGATTTAAATGGTTTGAAATAATATAAAGCTATCTAATATAAAGATTTTCTTTTATATTATACACTCTTTTTGAAAATATATCAAAAAATTTTTTGAGAATAAAATGATAAATTAAAATGGAGGAGATAAAGAAAGACTGGCGAGCTGGAACGTGTAAATTTCCAGAAAAATCTCACGCTCTAGTTCGCAAAGTAATGAAAGGCGGTAATGGAGCAATTGAAACGAGCGTAGTTACGCTTTGTTGCGTAGTGTGCATACCCAAACGACGAAGCCGAAAACCTCCTCCGGATGTAGCCCGTCCCCGGGCTACTTGCTGTAATTAGGAAAAACTCTTTTCGCAGCCAAATTTGCTTTGTCCTGCTGGATCGCGGCTGTTCCAGCCGCCGAAGAATTCTCACGCAAAGTTCGCAAAGTTCGCGAAGTTTTAAAATTAAAAATTCTATGCGTTCTTTGCGGCTTAAATTTCTGTTGTGACTTCGTCCGCGATCCGGAATGGTTTTCGGCTGCGGCGCAGGTTGTTAGCGGGTCATTGGACAAGGCGGCGGCAAGCAACAAAAAAGCGGGAGTTTCCTCCCGCTTTTAAGCGTAACTACGCTCACGATGTTTGCTCCGTTACCGCCTTTCAATTCTTGCGCTTACGCCAGTATATCAACCCGACAACCCCCAGCGCCATCAGCGCCAATGTTGCCGGTTCAGGCACAGCGGGGTTGGTATAATCCAGAGCGCCCATGTAGAACGTGCTGAAAACGTCGTTGACGGAAAATGGAAAATCTGACCCTAAATCGTAAACGCTCAGCGTCCAGTCTCCGGTTGGGTCTTCGCCCCAGAATGCGTTGGAGCAGAACGACCAAGTCAACGAGTCCGTATTGTATTTTGGACTGTTAGTATCTGCGAAAGCCAGATAACTCTGTACGCCGTTGTGATCCAGAACAATCTGCATATAGCGGGGATCAAACCCTTTGGTCGAATCGTCTGCCTTGACGTCGATTGTAACAACGACTTCTTCCATGTCCTGCTTGACGATTCCCGAGTTGAGAAAAGTGTCGTTTGAAATGGTTAATGATTCAGAATAAATCGGATCGTTTGCCGCCATGAGTTCAAAATAATTTGGCGTAACGTACGCTGCAGACCCGGACTGATATTCCGCCGCCGCAGCCTGAATTTCGTCTTCGGAAATGCCGAATGTCGTCATGTAGCTCGAACCGCTGTTACCGCTGCTATTCGGATAGGTAACGCTGTAGACGAGCATTTCAGCGGGCGAAACCTCCAGCGTTGACCAGTCAAAAGTAGCGGCGGTCTGTTGAGTAACAGAATTGTAGTTATCGCCCAAAACCGATTCCGGGTCAAGAATGGCGTCGATCAATCCTTGCGCGTTAATCTGTCCGAAGCCGTAGGAATGAGAGAACGAAATACCGGCGGCGTTCGTCGTCCATTTGACTTCCGGCGCGGTTGCGGACGTGTCAATTTTTGTTGACGTTCTGGCAAGAAGTTGCTTGAAATATCGGGCGTCAATGGCGATGTCGGGATAGGTTTCTTTGAACGCTTCCATCGCTAAAGCCAGCGTTCCAACCGCAACCGGGCAGGACGCGGACGTGCCGTTAAAACTGCCGTTCATATTTCCAGCAATGCTGCCTTGAGTAACGGAAGACGTTGTCGATTCATAGTCGTATCCGAACGTAAATATGTTGCCGGTTGTAACGTCTTCCCGGTCAGAGGTTCTGATTCCAACGCCCGGCGCTGTGATAAATACGCAGGCTCCGTAATTGCTAAAAGGCGCAAATCCGGTATAATCCCGGGAATAGTTTTTCCCGGTGGCGGCTACGGTGATTGTATACGGATGCCCGTTTGTGATTCGTTTTGTGCAGTCTTTGTTGTTGGAGTAATTGGTTTTATTTCGTTCGTTCCCGGCGGAATAAAGCATCAGCGTATTGTTGGCTCGAGCGTCGTTAATGCATTGAACTGTATATGCCGCATTCTTGCTGATATATCCC
Organism: Thermoguttaceae bacterium; assembly: GCA_045546875.1. Lineage (GTDB taxonomy): Bacteria > Planctomycetota > Planctomycetia > Pirellulales > Thermoguttaceae > RUG11551. The sequence continues at coordinate 3,822 of JAZQDP010000214.1, forward strand.
ATGGAATTGCCATAGCTGTTGTTTTTAATATCAATTTGGCTGTTTTTGTACTTGGCAGCGTCGCCGAACGTATAGTCGCCAATGGAAACGCCATGATATGTAACAGGAAATGACTGGCAGTTGAAATCAACGCGAATGGGAACCAGCGTCGCGTTGTATGCGGGACCGTAAGTATTGGTTGAAGCGTTATAAGAGGCAATGCAGCCGGTTACGTCAGTTCCGTGATAATCTCCGGTAACATTTTTTGTGCCGCCGTTGTCTTTAAGCGTGATTGTTCCGCTGTCCCAAACGGCAGACGTGTTGTTTACCGACTGTGTTGGAAGATTATCCATAAACTGTTTGAAGAAACTATTATTATAGATAACGCCGGTATTATACGCAGAAGCCGTATCAATATTGGAACTATAGAACGGGTGCGACATATCAATGCTGTCGTCGATAACGCCCACGACGACTCCTTGACCGGTGTATCCCATGTTCCAGGCGTAGGGCGCGTTGACCGCGTCGAGAAAAGAACTGTACGTTGTAGGAACGGCTTTGTCTTGAGCAAATAAACTGACGCTAAACAGTGTTAGCAATATACTAAATAAACAAAATCGGTATAATGAATTTCGTGTTAACATGGTATAATGTTGAAAACAATCCAATTTTAAAAATATTTCCTATAATGTATATTATACACGATTTTAGAAAGTTTATCAAAAAAAGATTTGAAAATTTTTAGAATGTGTACAGGAATGTTAAAATAGACAAGACAGTTAATTCAAATCCGTTAAATCCAGAAACGTGTTGTATTTCACAAAACCATGAGGAACACAAGATAGAATACATTAGCCGTGGGCTAAAAAACACGGCTAATGATATCTAATGATATTAAGTCTCATACAGTATTATAAGAAAGTTTACGGCTGAAATTTTTTAACCATGTTTCTAACCATTAATTCTTTCAGCAACGCTCTTTTCGTATGCATTGAGGTCGGAGATGGTTTTTCCAGCTATGCCGGAATCCATTGCCGCCTGAGCAACGTATCTCGCAACGCGCGGGACAACGCGGGGGTCAAACGGTTTGGGAATGACGTAATCGTTTTTGAGCGGATTTTCGCCGTCGAACATACCCACGGCGCTGTCAGCCGGGTAGACGGTTTCGTATTCTTTTTTGAGTTCTTCCGGAACGCATTCGCATGCAATTTCTGCTATTGCTTTACTGGCGGCAAGCTGCATCGCTTCGTTAACGTCAGACGCCAAGTCGGATGTAGCCATGTCGTT
>JAZQDP010000215.1:0-32392 GCA_045546875.1 Thermoguttaceae bacterium
CGAGCCGGGGTGCGTAAGCCCCCGGAAAAATCGGTAATAGAATAAAACCTCACGCGAAGAACGCAAAGTTCGCAAAGTTTTAATATAGACGGAAGCAGTAGCTTCCGCTTTTTCTTTTACCGGAAACCTCGGTTTAGCCCGGTTTGCGGGCGTCCTCAGCCGCCTTTACCAGTCCAGCGGAAAACGTTTGTCGCAGCCAAAACGTTCGCATAACGGCGAATGCGTAATTACGTTAGCTTCGCGAACTTCATTACCGCCTTCCAATCGATTGCCTCATTTCAGGAATTTTCAAGCAGAAAAGGTGCGTTTTATTTCCAATGTCAGCAATTCTTGTGTAACGCAGGCGCGAACAGAGCCGGGAAAAACGTACGGGGGAAGAAGCGCGTTCGATTGCGCCATCTCGGCAAGAAGAGTCCATTGATCCAGCCCCATTGACTGTTCCGGCAAGCCGTTTTGTTTCCAGAGTTTGCGGAAACATTCCATCGCAATATACGCACTGACGGATCGGAGCGAGCGCCGATTCAAAACAATCTCATCCTGGTTCTGTCGGACAATAGCGTTACGCAGCGCGGATTCTGTCAGTTTGTCAAGTTCGTCAGACGCTTGGCACGCCAACGAAGACAGCTTTAGAATAGAGTTTCTGACAGAAGCGTTATACTCGCTTTCCAGCAGCGGCAACAGCTCGTTCCGAATTTTGTTTCTGGCGTAGTCAGAAGATAAATTGGAACTGTCCGTTCGGTACGGCTGATTCCAAATCGCTAACTGGTCTAAAATCTGTTTTTTCGTCCAGTTTAGCAGGGGACGAACCAGCGTAATGCCGTAGGTAAGCTCTCGAGTTTGAGCTATTCCCTTTAATCCGTCCAGCCCTGAACCGCGTAAAATTCTGTATAGAACCGTTTCAACCTGGTCGTCAGCGTTGTGTGCGGTGTACAAATACCGCGCTCCAGCTTGTTTACAGACGTCTGTGAGCCAGTTATACCGGGCGGTTCGGCACGCATTTTCCAATCCGTCAGAATCGGTTTGAATGTGAAGTTTTGTGAACTCGCCGTGAAGCCATGGAGCAGACGGCTGGCGCTGGCTGACCCAGTCGCGAACAAACTGCTCGTCCGCGTCAGATTCCTCCCCGCGGAGATTATGGTTGACGTGAGCGATAATCAATTTAGGCAGTGGGCAGTAGGCAGTAGGCAATAGAGAATTGTCAGCGCTTTGTACGGTTTCGCAAGTTGCCAATCGCAGCTTTTCTCGATAGAGCGACTCCGCAAGAAAAATCGAATCCGCTCCGCCAGAAACGGCAGCTACAACGGTTACGTCATTAGGGAACAGGGAACAGGGAGCAGAGAATAGAAAATCGCCAGCGCCTTGCGCCGTCTCGCAACTCGCCAATCGTTTGCCGTTATTCAAGGAACTCATAGCAACGCGCCAAGCTGATCAGAGCCATGCTGGTTCCCCAAGGCTGACCGTAGTCATACATGACAAAATCCCAATAGGAACCGTCTTTATCTTGAACCGATTGGAGGATACTCGCTAAATGGGCGGCAATTCGCTTTTGCTCTGCTTTGCTTTCCAGTTCGATCAATTCCTGACTGGCGTAAAGATGCCCAAAGTAATAAAAGTAACCGGCAATTTTGTTGAAATGATCGTGGGGAATGGAATGTTTTCTGGCGCCGTCGAGCCAACCGATTCGCGCAACAAACCGGTCAAGCGAGTCAATCAAAACCTGCTGTGATACAAATCGCTGATACGGCAACGCGGTTGCGGGGATTTTTTTCTTCTCTTTTGCGTCTTTCATCTGCTCTTCTGTTTGGAGCGTCGTCCAGTAAAACAGCGCGACGTTGCACGCCTGCGTTCGTCCTAAAGAGCCGGAGGCGCGGTTGATGCCGTACATGGGTCTGCCGATGTGCGCTGTGCTGTACGTATAGGAGAAGTCCGGCTTTTGCTGGCTAACCAGCGACGCCACTGCGCGGTCAATTAAATGTTGCGGAACGGCGATTTTCCCTTCCGGCAAGATGTCTTTCGCGACTTTGAGGTCTGCCGTTTCGTAAAGACTAACCAGCCCGGCGGCGGTATTAAAGGACATCGACACGAAGCTCGATCTGGTTGACGGGGAATCATAATCGTAGTACGACCAGCCGCCGTGAATGTTTTCATATCGAACCAAATTGGCAACCTGTTCCTGCATAAGCAATACGCACTTTTGTTGGATCTGTTTGTCGTGAGCTTTTTCCGCTCTGGCATACAGGCGCGTTAAAGCGGATAAAGCGTAAATATGCCCCCAGTTGTTGAGCGTTGTTTCGTATGAAGAGCGGCGAAGCGTAGGCAATGTTTTGAAAATCCACGCTTGCGCCTTTTCGATAGCAGGCGCGATTTTGTCTCGAACGGACTTGGGCGCTTTCGTTTCCCATTCGCACAGCGACGTAACGCATAAACAGGTCGTCCCCACGGTAAACGACAGGTGCGAGTTGGGCACCGGCGCGTAAATGTTTACTTTCTTCGTTTTCGTAGGACCGCCCCAGCAACCGGATGGACGCTGAGTCTCAAGGAGGAAATCTATCGCCTTAACGACGCACTGGTCAATGTCCGCCTTTTTGACGACAGGCGTTTCTTTCAGTCGAGGCGTTTCATCGGAAAATGGCTGCCAGGTCTGTTTGAGTTTTTGCTGCTGTTGAGGCGTTAAGTTATGGGTATGTTTTGCGTTTACCGTTCCAGAAACCGCTAAGAACGACGCTACTGCGATAATTGTTATTTTTGTTATTAAATTCATAATTAGTTTATAGGAGGGTTATCTTGAAATTTTTTAAATCCATTTTATAATTATAATTATAGTATACAATACAGGATTTTCAAGACGTTGAGAAAATTTTTCTGAAATTTTTTGAATTAGTTGCAAGATTAATCGGCTTAAATACGATTGAGAGCTAAAATTTTAAGCGATTTTACCTCAAACGTTCCTTTTTTAACCGCTTGCCGCTCAATTCAGCTTTCCCTTTTAACCTAAAACCATGAATACACAATTAAAGCCGGGCATTAACTGGGTCGGTTATATCGATTGGCCCATTCGAGACTTCCATTCCTACAATACCAAACGCGGCGCCACGTACAATGCGTACCTCATCGAAGACGAGAAAAACGTCTTGATTGATACGGTCAAGTATCTTTATGCGGATAAGTTGCTGGAAAATATTTCAAAAATTTTGCCGTTGGAGAAGATCGACTACGTCGTTTGCAATCACGCTGAGCCGGATCACGCCTCGGGCGTTGCGGACGTCTTGAAGGCATGCCCCAACGCGACGTTAGTCTGTAACGCCAAGTGCCTTGAAACGCTCAAGGCGTACATGGACGGTTCTGACTGGAAAACGCAAGTTGTCGCCAATGGAGATCAGCTGTCGATTGGCAAACGAACGCTCACGTTTGTTTTTACCCCGATGGTTCACTGGCCCGAATCCATGTTTACTTACTGTCCGGAAGAGAAATTGCTCTTTTCGATGGACGCTTTTGGTCAGCATTTGGCAACCAGCGAACGCTTTGACGACGAACTCCCTCTGGACTTGATTCTCGAAGAAGCTCGAACGTATTACGCCAACATCGTTATGCCGTACAGCCCTCAGGTTGCGAAATTGCTTCCGACAGCTGCGCAGCTTGACATCGACATGATCGCGCCCGCTCACGGCGTTGTTTGGAGAAAGAACATTCCCACCATTCTCGAGGCGTATTCGAACTGGTCGGCTCGCAAAACGAAAGCAAAAGTTATGGTTGTTTACGATTCCATGTGGCAATCGACGGCAATTATGGCAGACAAGATTTTTCAGGGCGCGTGTTCGGTTGACGGCGTTACCGTAGAAAAGCTTTTTATTCGTGCGTCAGACTTAACAGAACTTGCCGACAGGTCTTTGGATTGCGCGGCAATGGCGGTTGGTTCGGCAACGCTCAATACCAAAATGATGCCTGCCATGGCAGCGGCGTTCAATTACTTGGGCGGACTTAAACCGCCGGTGAAATACAGCTTTGCGTTCGGTTCCTGCGGTTGGGGCAAAGGCGCGATGGAAGAGATCGCGGAACTCGTCGCTAAAATGGGCTGGGAACAGGTTGCGCCTGGGGTGAAGAGCAAATTCCGACCAACGGCTGAACAGCTTGACGCCTGCTTCGAAGCCGGAAAATTGCTGGCTCAAAAAGCGTTGGAACAGGCGTGATAAACTAAAACGACTTGAGCTTTTCCGAAATTAAGCCGTTAGCTTCTGGCTTCTGGCTTGATAAACCTGATTCGTGAAGAAACAGGAATAACCAAACTAGCGGCTGGCAGCCAGGCACTAATAGCTTTTTTCGGGAAAATTCAAGCAGAGAGAGTATAACAATGATTTCCATAAACGAATCCTTATGCGTCGGTTGTGGGGCTTGCGTGCGCGAATGTCCCGGATATATTTTAGACAAAACGTCGTCGGGAAAAGCGGCTGTCAACGCCAATCGGGAAAAGGGCTGTATTGGCTGCCAGCATTGCGTAGCCGTTTGTCCGGCAAGCGCGGTTGAAGTTGACGGCGTTGGCGCAAAGGACTGTTTGCCCAAAGGCGAACTGCCGAAAGAGGAACAGATGTTTAATCTTATCCGAATGCGCCGCAGTATTCGGAGTTGGTCTAATCGCCCCATTGACGCTCAAACGATTGAGAAACTGAAAAACGTTCTCAACTGGACGGCTACCGGCTGCAACGATCATTCGCTGCGGTTTACCTTTGTTACTAATCCTGCGGTATTTGAAGAACTGAAAACGAAAATATACGGGTTTATTAACAGACCCGTTGTGAATTATCTCCTTCGTTGGAAATTCCGTAAATTTCAGGGATATTTTGACGCGATAAAAAACGGGACGGACGTTATTTTTCGCAACGCCCCGGCGATGGTAATCGCTTCCGTTCCGAAATCAGCTCCGTGCGCGTTGACCGACCCGGTTATTGCGTTGTCTAATTTTGACTTATACGCTCAAACGCTGGGATTAGGAACATGCTGGTGCGGATTTGCAGAAAGAATTTTCAAACGGTATCCGAAACTGGTTCGCGGGATTGAAATGCCTGCCGGCTATCGCGTCGGCGCCGTCATGCTTTTTGGCTATCCGTCCGCCCAGTATATGCGTTCAACAGCCCAAAAACCCTTTGAAACGCAAATAATTGATTAGCCAGCAAATCCGGATTATTAAATCTGTTCAAATTGCAGGTTTGATTAACTGTTTACGTCTCCCAATTTTAACAACCATTGTCAGAACATCATAACCCGTCATTCTGTCGACTTACCGGCGCGACAACAGGCGCTTTGTCAACAACTGTTATATGGGACGTTGGGGCTGCCGACGTCCTGGATGCGTGCTTTTGCCCCAAGGGGAAAACCGCGCCGTCGCAGATGAAGTTGACAGACGTTCTTTTCGGTCAGTTGATTGATCCTGAAGAGCCGGAAGATATAGGCGAAGACGTTGTTGTCGCCCGGATGGGATGTCATGAATATGTAATTCATGGGCATGGCGGCAGCGCTGCCACTGTCAGAACGGATTGGATTTTGTCAAATCTGGGGGCGCGGCAATCTGACGTTACAGCATGGAGAACGTATAAAAACGTTAGCCCGGAAAAACAAAAGATTCTAAATTTATTACAGCAGGCTCCAACGTATCGAACGGCAATGATTTTGCTCGATCAGTACAATGGCGCGGCAAGTCGAACTCAAGAACGAATTGCTGAACTGCGCCTTAACGGAGAGGAATCGCAAGCCCTTGCTCTGGAAACGCAATTTCATCAAACGAGAACGATTGCGGAACATCTGATTTCCGGTTGGCGCGTTGTTTTTATCGGGAAGCCAAACGTTGGAAAATCGTCGCTGCTCAATGCGATTTTAGGTTGCAAACGCGCGATTGTCAATTCTCAGCAGGGCACGACGCGCGACCTTGTTCAGGCGCAAAAGGCGATTGACGGGTGGCTGTTTGAATTTATCGACGCCGCCGGTATTCGAGAAACAACGGACGCTCTGGAGCGTGAGGGGGTAACCCGGGCAAAAGCCGCTATTGAAAAAGCGGATTTGGTTTTACGCCTCTTTGACGATTCGGATTCTATGATGGATATTAACCGCGCGAGGGAAACGGAGCTGTTTAGGAATCAAAAGCCCACAATAGACGTCATCAATAAATGCGATTTACCGTCTTGCCCAACCACCGACGAGACTGTTTATCGCATCAGCGCCGTTACCGGAACTGGGATTGAGGATTTGTTAAACGCGATTGTCAATACGCTCATTCCAACTCCGCCGCAACCCGGAGACGGTATTGATTTGGGGGGGGGTAAGTGAAAAATGTTTCTGGGGAGCGGACTCTGTAGTGCGGGATCGCGGCGGTACCCGCCGCAACAAAAAGCTGTTGTAAAGCGGACTGCGCCCGCGATCCCATAGGCTGGGCGATTATTGGCATATCATGAAATGATCCAACTACGCGGATCGTTAATTTTTTTAACGACATGCCCAACGACCGCGCCGATAGCAGCGCCTTCAACAGGACGACCAACAATCGCGCCAACGGCGGCGCCAACTGCCGCGCCAGTAACAACTTCTTTTGACGGTAACAGGTCTTTCGGTTCAATCGGTTTTGGAATGTAAATCAATTGCGAACTTTTCATAATAACATTTCCGTGTGTTAATAACGATAAAAAACAAATAGTTTACCAGATTGGATTAGTCGCTAAACGCTCTGACAAGGGAACGAAGTCCATTGGCGACCGCACTCCTAAATATCCCGCGTCCAGTTAAAAATTACAAATCAAGCGGGTCTTTTTTAAGCATAGCGTTAATCGCGCCACCAGCCGCGCCTACAGCGACAATTCCAGCCAGCGCCCAAGGGGCGACTACTGTTGCAGTGGTAGTAAACAACAGCCAAGACGTTGTCGTTGTTGTTGTCAGCGCAGCGCCTGTAAGAATGCCTCCCGCACCAGCGATAACGCCGCCTTTTACCGATTCTGTTGCAACTTTTGTAATACTCATCATTTACCCTCTTGCTTAAAAATGCTTGTTAACGTCGTCAATTTCCCGTTTGGATTTAATATAGCTTGCAATCCCCGCAACCGCAGCGCCGCCAGCGGCAAAACCAAGTACCGCCCAAGGGGCAACGGCTGTAACTGTCGTTGTAAAGATCAGCCACGACGTTGACGTTGTTGTTGCCATCGCCGCGCCGCTGAGAATACTGCCAGCGCCGGCAATCATTCCGCCAGCCGTGGCGCCGCTAAGGGTATCGCCAACTAATTTACTTGTTTCTTCTGAATTCATATTATACCTTCTAACGTTGGTTGTTACTGTACTAATTTTGGTAACGAGCTAACTCTTCTGCTACAATTCGCCTAATTCGTTCCGCGTCTCGGTCTTTTAAGAACCCGTGATAACCGCCCCAAAGCGAAGCGCCAAGCGGAATTAATCTTGTGAAAGGTTTTAATCCCCAGCCGACAAGTGGAATTGAGTCAATCATACTCTCGGCGATGCTTCCCAAAACATAACCAATAGCGCCATAAACCAAGGCGTTTTGATTGGTTGCCAAAAAATCTTGCGCAAAGGCAACAATTCGGGAACCTGCGGACTGGCAGAACGCATCTTGACGCGATGCCGGCAATCTTTTAGAAATATCCACCAGTTTCTTTTTTACATCTAACGGCAAATCTTTGGGATTCATATAATTTTGTCTCCGTAAATTAAACATTTTTTAATTTGTTGTACTGTATATACGGCTTTAACGCCCAAACTGTTACAAAAATTTTCAAAAATTTTTTTCGATAAGGGGAAAATGTTGCTTTTTTTGTTTTTATCCAGCGTTTTTTCCCTTGCAATGCACAATATACGGCTCCAACGACCGGATTGTTACAAAAATTTTCTACTTTTCTTAAAATTTTTTTGATTCGATATCAAAAATTTTTTAATTATCGGTTATAATATATACTGTCAAATTATAGATTTGATAATTGTTATCATAAAAACTTTTAGAGATATTCCCCATTATGACTAAACGAACAACCGTTTTGACAGCTGTTTTTGCTGTTTTCCTTTCATGCGCTCTTTCCGTTAAGGCGGAAAACTACGACTATTACTGGACGGGAGCTGCTGATTCCAATTACTTTACACAAGGCAACTGGCAATTAAGCGACGGTTCGCCAGCTCCAATTTCTTTGGACGCTAATACTCAAGACCGGATTACTGCAAATATCCAAAATAGCAACGGTGGCGCTATTAAATTGGATTATGACAACCTCGCTCCGCGCGTGTATACGCTAAATTTGGGGAACGCAGGTGGTTCTACAACGGCAACCCTTTCTCGTTCTGGCTCTTTAAGGATTGATAGCGGCAAAACGTTTAACATCCTCAATGGCGGAAATTATACCCATACATCCGGTGATTTTATTAACAATGGAACGTTCAACCTTTCTGGCGGTTCGTTCACGTTGGAAAAAGGCGCCATGGCAACCCAGATTCAATCCAACGGAACGATCAACGTATCCGGGGGAACTTTTACGGTAGCATCTGCTCAGTCTACGCGAATTGGGCAAAGCGCCAACTCGACGTTAAATATTAGCGGCGGCGAAGTTACCGTAAACAATCCCACCTATATTGGAGTTAATCCAGGCGTAGTCGGCGAGGTTGTACAGACCGGCGGAACAGCCACATTTAATGGAACGCTCGAATTCGGGTGGGGAGGATCCTCTGCAGGAAAATATACCCTTTCTGGCGGAACGCTAACAACCAAATCTACAGCTGGATTGGACCGCTTCTCCTCTCAACCAAGCTATTTTACCGTTAATGGCGGAACTGCCAACCTTAAATCCTTTACCGTTGGATTCAATGGATCAGGCTCATATCTAACAAATACGTTTGCGCTTTCCTCTGGAACCGTCAATGTTGAGGATGCGTTTTCGGTTTTATATGGAGGGATTCTCAAAGTTACAGGCGGTTCGTTTACCGCCAACGAATTTACGCTTGACGCTAACAGCTCTTTTGTTCCCGGTCCCGGTAGCGCTGTTACCGTTACTGGCTCTTCTGGCGCGGCGGAATTATACGGCGTTGTTGACTTTTCAGAATTTTCCCGTCATATTGGAACTTATGGTGAATCATGTACCGTTTTTACAGCGAATTCCATTACCGGGAATCCAACATTTACCAATGTTCCTGCCGACTGGACGCTAAACCATACCGCCACCGATATAACGCTAACCTATAACGGCGGCGCCGACAAATATTTCTGGACGGGAAATGCGCCAGAAAGCTTCAAGGATAAATATTACACCGCCGCCAACTGGGAAATTAACGGCTCTCCATACCAACCAGATAATGGACTCTTAGACGATATAGCAAATCCATCGTTTACCAAAGACTGTTATATTCTTGATACAAAGGGCGTTAATGTTTATATTGACTTTAACGATTTAGGCGTCGCCTCGCTAACTGTTGGCAACGGGACGGGCGATAAATCTGCTACGATTTATCGCAATGACACATTGTATCTAAGAACATCCTTGAAGATTAACAACGGCGCGACTGCTCAATTTGAAGGCATCGAATTCCAGTTCCCGCGCATCGGCGTCGAATCTCTCGGGGTTCTGAACGTTACTGGCGGAACAATCAACCTTGGTTCTGGAGGGATTACAAATTCAGCGAGAGCTTATACGATCAACATTTCCGGCGGAACGTTTGGCAATTACCAAAATGGCTCCGACGACTCCAGCTGGTCTTCTGCGTTAAACGCGACAATAACTTCTAACGCTGTTACGTTCGCTCCCTCTGATGGGAACACGATTACTTGGTCAGGCGTTCTTTCTGGCGCTGGCGGCGTTGCGGTGGACGGCGCTGGAACGCTGATCCTTTCCAACGACAACACCTACGCCGGCGGAACGACCATTTCTCAAGGAACGCTTAAATTAACCGATTCCGGCGCTTTAGGAACCGGCGCTATCGTCAATAATGGCACATTGGAATTCGCTCATTCAACGGATCAGACGTTTAGCAGAGTCATCTCCGGCTCTGGGACGATACGTAAAACCGGGGCTGGTACGCTGTCGCTCAGTTCAACCTCCAACAACGCTATCGGTAACGAATTACATATTGAAAACGGAACTGTCGCGTTGACGAATTCAGTTAACGGCAATAATCGGTTTACAAAACCCGTTACCGTATATTCTGGCGCCACTCTTCGATTAGACGCTCACGATTCTATCGGATATTCTGACGCCATGAAAACGTTTAATCTGTCTGGTGGAACACTCGCCTTAAACGTGGAGTCTAACGAAACTCTCAGGAGTGCAATAATTAATTTTACTGGAGGAACAATTACGACGTTATCCAACTCCGCCAGTCAGTTTGACATTTATGACGACCCTAACGCTTATGACATTGCCAACGCGTTCAACGTTTACGCAGCTGCGGACGCAACCGCTGACAATCCAACCGTTTCTTACGTAAATGGCTGGGTCAGATTACGCAACTCCCTCGATTTTAATATTACCGTGGCAGAAAACGCAAAATTAGTTTTCGGTAAAGATTTCGGCATTACTTACCTTAATAATCAAGGCGTAAAACCGATTGTAAAACTTGGTTCTGGCGTTATGGTTTTTGAAGGAACTAACACGTATGGCGCCGGCACAACGATTTCCGAAGGGACGTTAATTCTCCGAGAAAACGGCTCTTTAGGTACAGGCGCGGTTGTCAACAACGGGACGTTAGAATTTGATTACAGCGCAGACAAAACGATTCCTAACGCTATTTCCGGCGATGGCGTGGTTATTAAAAATGGACAGGGAACGGTAACCATTTCCGGAGCCAATACCTACACCGGCGGGACGACCATTTCTCAAGGAACGCTGAAATTAACCGATTCCGGCGCTTTAGGAACCGGAGCTATCGTCAATAATGGCACATTGGAATTCGCTCATTCAACGGATCAGACGTTTAGCAGCGTCATTTCCGGCTCTGGGACGATACGTAAAACCGGGGCTGGTACGCTGTCGCTCAGTTCGACCTCCAACAACTCTATCGATAACGAGTTGTTTATCGAAAACGGAACCGTCGCGTTGACGAATTCAGTTAACGGCAATAATCGGTTTACAAAACCCGTTACCGTATATTCTGGCGCCACTCTTCGAATAGACGCTCACGATTCTATCGGATATTCTGACGCCATGAAAACGTTTAATCTGTCTGGTGGAACACTCGCCTTAAACGGGAATTTTAATGAAACTCTCATAAACACAACAATTAATTTTGTCGGTGGGACGATGACAACGTTATCAAACTCCAACAGTCGGTTTGATATTTATAACGCCGGCAACGCATTCAACGTTGACGCGGCTACGGGCGCAACCGCAGACAATCCAACCGTTTCTTACGTAAATGGCTGGGTCAGATTACGCAACTCCACAGATTTCAATATTACGGTAAACGAAAATGCGAAATTGGTTTTCGGCTCCAATTTCGGCATAACAAACACCTCTGAAGGAGTAAAACCGATCGTAAAACTTGGCGCTGGCGTTATGGTTTTTGAAGGCGCTAACTCGTATACCGCCGGTACAACGATTTCCGAAGGAACGTTGGTTCTTAAAGGCAACGGAAATATCGGTACAGGCGACGTTGCCATAGGAACAAACGGCGTTCTGGAATTCGATTGCAGTGGAGATAAAACGTTTACGAACGCCATTTCCGGTTCTGGAAAGATTGTCAAACAAGGAACAGATACCGTTAATCTTAATAGCGCGTTTACCTTCACTGGCGATATGGCTATTAACGGTGGGGTTGTTTCTATTCTTTCAAGCGACGATAACAATAACAGTGTTATTAATATTACGAATCTTTCCGGGTCTGGCGATTTGGAGCTGCGTCTGGCAAAAACGGGTCATTTATCTTTACCCAATATTACAAGCGATAATTTTACTGGCGTTATTTCACTCGTTAAAGGAGGCTCTGCTACCAACATTAAGCTTTACTTAAAAGATCAGCCGGCTGACGGTTTAACCTTTGCCGTCAATCCAGGAACAACGCTTTACTACGAAAATACTGACCACGCATTTACACCGGCATTAAAGGCAGATGTTATTCTTTCCGGAACCGGCAACTCTGAAAATTGCGGCGCGTTTCGAGCTGGGGCAAACATGGAAGGTAATATTACCATCATGGAAGACGCGACGATTGGATTTGATCTTGCCAATATAACTTTCTCTGGCGACATCACTGCCGGCGCCAGTAGCGGTGAGGTTACGATGATTCTCAAACCGTATGATTCCAATGATAAATACGGCGTGTTTACCGGCTCAATATCCGACGGCGATGCTGGCGCGAAACTTGGCGTTCGGGTATCCAACGGTACGCAACACGTTCTTTCCGGCGATTTGTCCTATACTGGCGCAACAACGATTGATTCCGGCACAAGACTTACTTTGACCGGCGACGGAACGAACCTAGTCAATTCTAGCGCCGTTACCGTCAACGGAATGTTAGATTTCTTAGGCTACACTGGGGAAAACGCCATGACGTTCAACAATCTTACCGGAACTAACGGCGTTATTACCAGCGGAAACAACGACTTGATTCTCAATAACGATCAGGCGTCAACGTATTCTGGGGAGATTACCGCTAATAACATTGAAAAGACCGGCGACGAGACGCTAACAATCAACACCGGCGATTCCGGATTTGTCGACGCGCAGAGTTTGGTTGTTACTTCCGGACGGCTGAATTTAACCGGAGCTAGAGTTAACCTTGTCGACGCTAGCTACGTTACCGTCAACGGAACGCTAGATTTCTCCGGCTATACCGGAGAAGACGACATGATCTTCAATAACCTTACCGGAACCAACGGAACGATTATCGGCGGGAGGAATAAAGGCCTGATTCTCAATATAAACGATCAGGAGTCAAAGTATACGGGATCGATTTCCGTTACAAACATTGAAAAGACCGGCGACGAGACGTTAAAAATCTACACCGGCGCCGATGGGCGAGTTGACGCTCAAAGCTTTGTCGTGTCTTCCGGCGAATTGGATTTCAAAGGATATATGACCGGCACAATTGCTGTTGAAGCAGATGCGGTTTTCTCCCCCGGCAACTCGGTTGGCGAAGCGACGGTAGGCGGAGATTTTATTCTCAACGATGCCAATTCCAGCATCTTAATGGAACTTGGCGGGCAGAATCCCGAACAGAACGACTCGCTAATCGTCCAAGGGAACTTGCAGTTAAACAACGGCTTCATTGAACTTATCTTGTCAGAGGACAGCGCGTTAGTAGAAGGCGATACGTTTACCGCAATTTTAACAGGGGCTAACAGCGCCGACCTGGCTAACGATTTTATTAGCAAATACGTTCGTTCGTCTGACTTCAGAGATTTGAAATACGTTCCGTTAAACGACGGAAGCGGTTATTACGCCATCACGGGGCGCTTTGGTTCCGCCTCAACCCCTGTGCCGGAACCCGGAACATGGGCGCTGTTGATTCTCGGCGCAGTCGGGATGCTGTTCTGGCGAAAAAATGCACAGAAGCGTGCATAACAAACTGGGGAAACTCCTCCGAATGTAGCCCGCCGGGGCTACTAAAATAAGCCCTGTGCATACCCTGAGACGAAGCCGAAAACGATTCTGGGGAGCGGATATTATCCGCTAAGTAGGGGATAGGGAATAGGGAATAGGGTGTAGGTTTAATTTCTCCCCCCCCTAGTCCCTCTCCACTCATCCCTCATCTGGCGGGTTGGCAACGAGCGCTGAAAAAAATGTTGAACCGCGGTGCGGTTCAATGCGTAATTCCGCTCACTTCGTTCGCTGCATTACCGCCTTCCAATCCAATCGCGTTCCCGGCTTACCTAAGCGCAACTTCGTTCCCGTTGGTCACTTTGACTCGCGAATACCCATTGATGAACCGGCTCGCGGCAGTCCTCTGCCGCTCTTTGTCCTGCTGATTCCCTCCGCCGTAGTCGGCAATCTTACTGGATCGCGGACGTAAGTCCGCATAAGAAATTATGCCAGCTACGCTCGCGATCCGGAGACGTTAAGCGAACTCACTTGTTGAGAAGTGTACATGGCAAAATGACGAAACTGGTAACCTACTTGGATGGCTGACGCCCTCGTCAGCCTTCTTGACGGTGTTTCTGCCCGTGCGGCTCGTACCCGTCAAGGGAAACTCTTGGAACCTTTTCGACTATAAACTAAGGTTATTCGTTATTTCCGCAAGGACTACGGGGGCGTAGTCCATCCGAGCGCTCCTTCGGCTACGCAATACTGCAATCTCTCTTCCCTATCCCCTACACCCGGGAACTAACCCTCCCCTATCCCCCTTTTTCATACCTTTTTTCTAAAAAATTTTTTCTTTGCAATATTTTCATTTTGGGGTGTGTTATAATTATATCAGGATAATAACAATTCCACCCAAAATGGCAACTGCTGAGGCAAAAAACGAAAAAATAACGATTTGGACTGCCCAATATGGCGCTTTAATCCGTGGATACCTGTTGAGCATGGTTCGGAAACCGGACATGGCAGACGACCTTGCTCAAGAGGTGTTTATCCGCGCCTGGAAAGGGTTGGATTTGTACGTAGAGCAGGGCGAGGCGAAAGCGTATTTAATGAAAATCGCTTATCGGGTCGTCTGCAACGCCAATCGACGCAAGTCTATGGAAGTCAACGTTGACGACGAAACCTGGACGGCGGTTGAACCGGTTGACGCCGGGGCGGATCCCGCTAGAAACGTTCATCAAACTGAGCTGGGCGCTCAGTTAAACGCCGTTCTCGATTTGCTGTCGGAATCGGAGAAGCAGATTCTCACTTTGCGGTATTTTGGCGAAATGAAGTTCAACGAAATTGCAGAGTTAATTGAATTGCCGCTCAACACGGTTCTCAGTCACGCTCATCGCGGATTGGTAAAAATGCGCGAGTTGATGCAAAACAAAAGTTATCATGACTACATCCAATAATTCAAAAATCGAACTGACTCAAGCGCAGCTGGAATGGACAACTCAAAAGTCTTCCGGTCAGCCGATTCCTGCCGACGCGTCAGAAAGCCAGATTGAGGAAATGCAATCGCTGGAACAGGCGTGGGATTGGTTCGGCTCGCTGTTGGATAATGCTGCAGACGAAGATTATCTTCCGCCAAACGCTGCTGCCAAGCTGTCGGGATCTGTTCAGCCGGCTCGAGAGCAAAAGTCTCAGCGCTCCCGTCTTTCCTATTATATAGCCCTCGGGACAGTCAGCGCGGCAATAGCTCTTGTCTGCGGATTTTGGGCGGTTCGTCAGTTTGACTCTTCATCTGCAATTACAAATAATCAAGGCGCCCAGCAAGTAGCTCAAAATACGGACGTCCCAGCGCCGTCAGCAGACGATAATAAGACGCAGCCGGCGCAAAGCGAGATTGCAAAATCGGACGCGACAGTTCAGGAAGACGTTTTTACCTGGGATGAAGACGATGCATACGATACGCAGTTGACGTCGCTGACAAATTCCATGCTCAGTGCGGAATCCAGCGACCGCTGGGAACTGTCAGCCATGGCAGAATACACAACCGTCGGGTACGAGATGTCACAGATTAACGAATTGGACAAATTTTAAGCAGCGAGTGGCGAGTTGCGAGAAAACCAAACTCCTCACAAAATTCTCTCATAACTCGTTACACGCAACTAACAATCGGAGGTTTAATTATGAAAGCAAAAAATTTTTTGGCGCTGCCAATAGCCGCCGCATCCTTTTTAGCGCTGACATTCCTGTTTGTTTTTCCGGCGCAGGCGCAAGATTCTCCAGACGAAGCCGCAGACGCTGCTGTTGAGGAATCCGATCAGGCGCCAGAAGACGTTTCCTGGGACGACGATAACGGACCTGGACCGAAACATTTTGGCGATCGTCCTGACGGTCGTCCTCCGATGCGAGGCGACAGACCGCAAATGCGTCCTCCCAGAGACGGCGATCGTCCCGGTATGAATCGTCCGCCAATGCGAGGGGACAGACCTCGTATGGAAGGCGACAGGCCTGGCAGAGAAGGGGATCGATCTGGTAATCGTCCGACAATGGATCGTCCCCCGATGGGCGGACCTCGAGATGGATTTAGAATGCCTGGCGCCGGACGTCCGGAAGGACCGAGAGACGATCAGAATCACGGCGATATGCTGCCGCCTCCACCCCCGCCGGCAGGTCCGTTCCAGAATTGGGAAAAGATGGAAAAATATGATCCGGAATTCTTTAAACTGCTCCAACAGGACGCAGAACTGGATCGTCAAACGCGTCAGCTGACAATGCAGTACCGTCAAGCGGTTGACGAAGATTCCAAAGCTGGAATCGCCGCTCAGTTAGCGGAAACAGTTGCCAAACATTTCGACGTCAGGCAGAAACGTCGTGCGATGGAGCTGGAACGTCTGGAAAAAGAACTCAATCGTATGAAGAGTCTGTTTGAAAAACGCAACAGTTCCAGAGACAAGATTATCGAACAGCGTCTGAAGGAACTCAAAGGCGAAGAAGAATCCTTGTTCTAAAAAGGGTGAATTTCTTATATCGTCACGCAGGGCATTAGCAATTTGCGTTGATAATGCCCTGCAAGAATTCTGGTTTTGATTCATATAATCTATATCATAAACATGATCGATTGACAATAGGGGCGAACGACTTGCAATTGTCAGAATCGACCGTCTATTTCCGTTCCGCAGAACAGACAGCTGTTTTTTATCCCGTTGGAATTTACCGTCAGATTGCGCGTATCAACCTGGTAGCCGTTGCGGATGATAACCGGTTTTCCACAGCGTGGACAATAGGTTGCTTCGTACTGCGGCGCGCGAACGTTGCCCAGGTAGACGTATTTCAATCCCGCATTGTGAGCTATGTTCCATGCTCGCAACAGCGTTTCGATTGACGTTGGCGCCCGGTCGGTAATTTTATAAGTTGGATGAAATGCAGAAAAATGCACCGGGACAACGTCGTCCAGGTTCTCTAAAACCCAATCGCACCACGCCTGCAAATCGGAATCAGAATCGTTGCCGACGTCTGTTGTTGAACCGTTTCCCGCAATCGACGGAACGACAAGATTGGTAACTTCCAGCCAAACGTTTGTCTCGTTTTTGAGGTATTTCAACGTGTCGAGAACGACGCTGACGTCTGCACGGCAAAACGCCTGATAGAATTCTGGACGAATTCCTTTCAGGTCGACATTGGCGGCGTCCATATTTTCAAAGAGCGTTTTTCGAGCTTCGGGTAAAACATACCCGCCGGTAACAGCAACGTTTTTCACGCCCCGCTGACGACATTCTCTTGCTGAATCCGCCGCGTACTCGTACCAGACAACTGGGTCGTTATACGTGTAGGCAACGCTTTGGCAGCCATGCTCAACCGCAAGGGCGGCAATTTGTTCCGGAGAAACGGAAATGCCTCTCAGCTCGTCTTCCTGACTTGTTGACAGGGTGGAATTCTGACAAAATAAACAGCCCAGATTGCAGCCGGCAGTTCCCAGCGATAACGCTTTTGATCCCGGGTAAAAGTGCGCCAGCGGCTTTTTCTCAATCGGGTCGATCGCAAGCCCGGTGTTTATCCCGTATGTAGCGCTGACAACTTTGTCGTTGTTACAAATACGGACATGACAAGCGCCTCTTTGTCCTTGAGAAAGAGTGCAGCGGCGAGGGCAAACGGAACATGTAACTTTATCTGACATGACAGGTTAGGAAGTAGGGAGTAGAAAAAGTATAATAACCTTATTACGCATTGCTATCGCCGACGGCTCGCGCAAGAACGGCAACGTAAACCGTTTCGACGCCGATGGATTTCATCATTTTCGCCAGCTCGTTACAGGTGGCGCCGGTGGTTAGAACGTCGTCCACAATCAACACGGATTTCGGCGGGTTGTCAGTTTCAACCCACCAGCGCCAATCAAATACTCCGCGTACGTTTTCGTGACGCTGACGAGGCGTCAGGCTCCGTTGGAGTTCTGTCGCGGCGCTTCGAGTTAGAGCGTTGACATACTGCTTTCCACTGAACTCGGAAATGGTTTGGGCGATAATTTCTGCATCGTTGACGCCGCGCTGACGAAATCGATATTTATTCATCGGTACAGGAACAATCCAATCGACGTCCAAAAAGGAGGTTCCTTTTAACCGGAACTGAAATAACGCCTCTGCCATCGCTCGCGCCAGGTGTTTGTATTCCGGCTTTTTGATCATGTAAATTACGTCCTTGAGAAGTCCGGTAAACATCCCCAGGGTTGCAATGCGATCAAATGCAAAATTCCCTCCGCGGCAATGAACGCAGTACCGAGCCGTTGCGCGCCCTTCGGTTCGGTGCGCCCCGCAAAAATTACAGCCGTTCCACGGATTGACAATTAAAGCGTTGTAGCAATCTGAAC
Source organism: Thermoguttaceae bacterium (assembly GCA_045546875.1). Classification (GTDB taxonomy): domain Bacteria; phylum Planctomycetota; class Planctomycetia; order Pirellulales; family Thermoguttaceae; genus RUG11551. The sequence goes on from JAZQDP010000215.1 coordinate 18,340, forward strand.
AGAAAAACCGGTGTAATTGCGTTTCTGGCAATTGTGTCATTTCCGCCCCGCAGACATAGCAATGCGGAGGGAAAACTAAACGCGACAGGGAATTCGCGATGGTGCGAAAGAGCATAACCCCGTTCTAAAACTATTCTTTGTTTTTTCTTTCTTCTGCCAACATTCTTTTGACTTTGCTGCTTAACACGGCAAATGAACTTGACAGCTGAACCGTTTCGCAAACGACTTTTGGAGGCAGCGTCAGACGTACGGGAGAATAATTCCAAATGGCGCGAATGCCGGCTTTTACCATAATGTCAGCAACGTCTTGAGCTACGTTTTGTGGAACGGTAATAATCCCAATGACAATTTGATTGTTTTTAACGAACGATTCCAATTCGTCTAACGAACAAACCGGACAAGAACGAATTGAAGTTCCAATTTTTTGAACGTCCACGTCAAACGCGGCGCAAATATGCAAGCCGTGGTCAGCAAATCCGGAGTACCCCAGAATCGCGCCGCCCAACGCGCCTGCGCCAACCAGAACCGCTTTTCGTTTTTTGTCCCAGCCCAAAAAAGATTCTATTTTGTGAATAAGTTCGTTGATGTTGTACCCGACCTTTGGACGACCTGCAATCCCGGTCATGGATAGATCTTTACGAACCTGAACGCTGATAAGCCCTAAATCCTCTGCGATTCTGGTACAGGAGGCTTTCTCCACCCCTTCTCGTTGATATAACTTAAGTTGTCGCAAATAGAGCGGCAAACGCTGCAGACTTGGAGCAGGCCAGCTTTTTTTGTCGTCTTGTACGTGTTTTTCCGCTTTGTTCATGATGATGCTTATTAAGTTATCGTAATAAAAATGGCGTCCTGTGTTTTTACGACAGAACAAGTTATTAAAAGGGGTGTGAGGATTTCTAATAATTGATTTCTTTAGTCAAGCGGCAAAACAACGTTGCAATGCGGAACCAGGGGGCAGCTGTTCCCGATTGAAGTCAACGTTGCGTCAAAGAACCTGGGCTTGACCTTGAATGAAAAATTTAGAAGTTCTCGATATTTATTTATCTATTGTACCATTTCCTTTCTGTTTTGGAAGGAGGGCGCCCAAGAACGTTGGACGGCTGGTGAGGCAAAAATTTCTTGCGAAGATAGATAAAATACAGATGAGTTGCGGGGACAAGCGAGCCAGTAGGCGGTAAGATAATGGAAGGCGGTAATGGAGTTCGAGAAATGAACGGAATTACGCATTCGCCGAAGGCGAACCGTATTTTTTCATTTTGGGGATATTTTCGTAAACAGAGTATTTACCCAGCAATTCCTAGGAATCTCCCAGCGGTTCTCAGAATCCTCCCATAATCTCCTGCGGCGCCAAGAAAAAAGAGAATTGAAATTCCGCAAGCAGGGCGCCTCAAACCTGACTTGGAGAATTTCAATTCTCAAGTTATTGCGTTAAAAAGGTGAATAAACTAAAAACGTCTTGTTTTCACATAGCCGAGACTTCTGATAACCTCGAGAATCTCGCTACATGTAGGGAACATTCGGCCGGACATTCGTTTATAGCTGTCCAAAGCTCGCATAAATTCGACTTCGTCTTCTGTATAATCTCTTTCGCACGTTGTGGGGTCGACCTTTCCACGGCGACAGCGAGAGTTCGAGGGACGAACGGTTTCGCAAGTTGGATTGTTCACAGTTAATACTCCTCTGAAATTCAGATAAATTCTGAATGATATGCGGTTTTTGTTGGGATAAATGTAGATCAAAAGGCAAAATACCCAACCGTCTCAGGAACAGCTTCGGAGAAGACGTATAACAACTCGTTCGGATAATACGGTTATTAAGCATAGTACGGTCTGCTTTGCCGAGTCGGATACCAAGGCAAGAACAGAGAGTTGGGTTCATTCCGGAGGATATATTTTGTTTGTTTTGGCGAATGTACGCGGAAATCGCTTCTGAACCGGATCGGAAACTCCTGTTCATCAGCGACGGTATGGAAATGAATCTGTCTATGTTTCCCCAAAGAATGAAATTAGTCTGAAAATATTCTTTCCAGAGCAAGTCGTCCTGACCAGCGATGTAAAAGAGGTTATTATCAAACAAACGACGCATTTCTCTACAGCCGATTCGGCAAGGCAACGCTTGTCGCGAATCAAAAAATAGGGAAAATAGTCGTTTCATAATTTCAATTCCTTGCAGTTAAGATTTGCCGGTATTATCAAAACAATCAATAACTCATGCACGAAATCGATTGTTTTGGTTACATAAAATATACACGATGTTTTCGAATAGTTTAATTATTTGGCGAAAAAATTTCGCTTATTTACCAAAATATATAGCGGTTGTATCGGTTAAATAAAATAGTGGGGACATTTACAGAAAAATATTTTTTTCTAAAGGAAAGACTATTGACTTTTACCTTGAGTTTTTAGATAATAGCAATAAATTATATGTTGTGAGTTTTTACTGTAACCTTAAAAATACAGGTTTAGTAAGATATACTATTTCTACTTGAAATTACTCGAAAACGAGCTATTAGCTCCCAGCCGCTAGCCGCGAGCTTGGTTATTCCTGTTTCTTGCGATAACGCACGAATCAGGTTTATCAAGCTAATAGCTAGAAGCTAAAAGCTAGAGGCTTAATTTCGGAAAAACTCAAGTCTTTTCAGTATGCATTAACTTTTAGGAGTCAGACATGCCAAAACAATTTGAAGTTTATCGTTGCCCGATTTGCGGGAACATCGTAGAGGTCGTAATTCCCGGCGCAGGAAAGCTGGTTTGCTGCGGATCTCCGATGGAAAAACTGGAAGCAAATACGGTCGACGCCTCGCACGAAAAACACGTTCCCGTGTTTAGCAAAGAGGGAAACGTCGTTACGATTAAAGTTGGTTCTGCCCCTCATCCCATGACGGCGGAACACTATATCGAATGGATCGAAATTCATTCCGACAACCGCGTTCAGAGAAAATATCTTCAGCCGGGCGACGCGCCAGAGGCGGTCTTCTCTTGTCCGCCAGACGCCTGTAATTCTGGAAAAACTCCGTTTGCGTTTGCGTACTGCAACCTGCATGGATTATGGGGCGGACCGGTTAAATAGTTTAGGGGGCTTGAAACTCCCGTGGAATTGGGTATAATTCATTATAATATTATAGCGGCAAGATAACCCCGCTGGGAGAGGCGTTCGCTTCTCACGGGTCGTTATAAGAAGCTGTCAGACGTATCGAAAACCGTTTTGATGCGTCTGGGTCACAGTTCTTTTCTTGCCTCTAATTTCCCATTTTCCTCATTTCCTACGCATCCCAATGATTAACGTCCTGATACTTCGCGCCCCCGGAACTAACTGTAATATCGAAACGGGGTTTGCTTTTGAACAAGCTGGTGGAACTGTCGAACAACTCCATGTCAATCGTTTGCTGGAGAATCCGTCTCTGTTAGATAAATTCCAGATTTTGTGTTTTCCTGGCGGATTTAGTTTTGGCGACGATATTGCCGCTGGGCGAATTCTGGCGTCCAAGATGCAAAATGCACTCTCAGACGTATTGCATAAATTCCGGGACGACGGCAAACTCATTCTGGGGATTTGCAACGGATTTCAGATTCTTATCAAGTCCGGGTTGATTCTTCCCATAGACGACAACGGTTTCCAGGCGACGCTGACGTGGAACAATTGCCATCGATTCCAGGATCGTTGGGTGCGTATGGTTGTCGATCCGAAAACGCCCTGCGTCTTTACGAAAGGCATTACAGAGATTGAAATGCCGATGGCTCACGCGGAAGGCAAGTTCGTTGCTCGAGACGCCCAAACGCTCAAAAGACTGGCAGACAACGGTCAGTTGGCGTTGCGATACGCGCCCCGGTTAAACCCGGTTGAAAATTACGACATCAACGACCTGGATACAATCCTTCCAGAGCCGGACAATCCGAACGGCGCGCAAGCGAACGCTGCCGGCTGCTGCGACCAAACAGGGCGAGTATTCGGCTTGATGCCGCACCCGGAACGCTATCTCAAAGGCGTTCAGAACCCGCAATGGACGCGCCGCGTCGGGACGGAAGGATTTGACCCGGATCTGGGCGACGGCTTGAAGATATTTAAAAACGCCGTTGAATTCTTTGCGTAAGAGGGATTAGTTCGCGAAAAAAATGCTGGTTGATTTATATGTTCCAGCAAACAAAGCGAACGAAGTTGCGCGCAGACGAGCCGGGAACGCGAGTTCCCGGGCGGGAGGGGTTATTGCCAGAGAGTCAGCTTGCCGGATGAACGAATTTTTAATCCAAAGCGGATGTTTTCTTCTGGTAGAATTGCGCTTTAATAAAGGCGCCTTCAAATTATTTTGAAAAAATATATCCTCCCCCCCTTGTGTAAAACGATAAATTGAATATATTATAACCGATGTTTGAATGATAATGCAATTCAAACGTCAGTTTATGCACCTCTAGCTCAATTGGATAGAGCATCGGTCTACGGAACCGAAGGTTACAGGTTCGAATCTTGTGAGGTGTACTTTTTCGCCTTGCGTCTTATCGCAAGGCATTTTTGTTTCTTGCAAAAACCCTTGATTTTTAAGGACTTGCGCAATCGGCTCAACGCCGGATTGCAATCCGGAATTATCCAGAATCCCGACTTGCGGGGGGACATTTGGGGGGCATTTCCGGACACAATTTCAGAACTGAAACCAATCTCACTCGTCCAACAGGAGCGTTCATTTTTCGGTTGTGAAAATAGATAAGATTGGCGATGGCATACGGAGTAGCCCGGTTCTCGGCTGTCCTCTGCCGCAGAGTGCGTTCAAAATTGGAGGGCGCCAGAAAGAATGGTCAGCCCGGATCGCGGCAGTCCCCTGCCGCCAAAGAAATCTCACGCGAAGTTCGCTAAGTTCGCAAAGTTTTATCTTGAATCCGCGCGGTGAAAATATCAATCAGAATTCAACCGCAGCAACCCGTTGAAATATCAGCAATTACAAGAAGTCAGTGATAAATCCTTTTTCTCAAAATGATAAATGTTGACGTTTCAGAAATTCCAGAATCAAAGAATAATTCCAGCAGTAAAAGAATTTTTTCAACTCAAATTTTAGTTGTTAAGTAATCCTTAATAACTGTATTCTCAAATAAAAAACAGGGAGCAAAAGTCCCTGTGTTTCCATATAACTTCTATGCTCATTTCTTTTTTACTGAATTCGAACACTAGAAATAATTATTTACGGTTAATATAGCTAATAAAACAAGCAATGTTATAATAAACCAAATAAATTGGAAGCGTCAATACTTTTAAAATATACAACAATACATCAAGCAGAAACGTCAATAATTTCAAAATATAAATCATTGCATTACTTCATAATTATATGGGCGTTAAATAATTCTTTCCCAGCATTCATAATATACTGGTATGTTAAACTCATTCCAACAAGTTCTTCAAATCTTGAAATATTATCTGGGATAGCAAAATCTTCACCAAATACGGTTCATCCGGTAACTGCGTACCTAACAGTTTTTGAGCAGGTCAGTCCGTACACGGATTTTACGGATTAAACGGGTGCGTAGCCGCACGGGCGAACGGATGAGGTCTTGCCTCCGGGCGCTAACCACATCCACTTGGCAACCGACCCGGTCGGTGCGAGCGTAGGACTTATCACTACTCGCATTCTACCTATCTTTGCAACTCCAAAATTTATAGCGTCTCCTGCCTACAGTCTCTTTATCCAATTACACTAAGTCTAAATCATCCTCGTCTGAAATTGGCGCGTTGAGAAGTGTATTAATGAGGTAGTCTGGGAACGCTTCCGACTTGCCAGCTAAGCTTCGTTCCCAAATACCACGAAGGGGAACTCGCTTTTTTAGGAAATGAATAAACAATTGTGCATGTTTCTGATGAAGTTGATTAATCTTAAACTTTTCCTGTCTTAATGATTCCTCGCCTTTGCGGAGTAGGTAAATTCCCCAAACAATAACTGGAACCCCTATGATCGTTATCAACAGCGCGAAATAATACAACCAGTTTTTTAGAGATAGCATATACAAACCGATTATTATCGAAACGATCCCCAAAAAGACTGATAAGCAGCCGTAATTAGATGTGACTACATCATTCTGATGTTCTGCGTCAAGCTGTTTAATCTGTTTTTGTAATGGTTTATCGGCTGGCAAGTTAACAGCAATTATTTTTTGAGCGTCACCGGAAAGATAGAATTCTCCTCCCTGTTTTTTATACGTAAACGTTACGAGAATTATCGGGAGATTGATTTGATGAGATTCAGCATGATAATTGAGATTGAACTTGTGTTGACTTCCAGAAAGTTCTGGATAATACCCTGATTCAACGAGGGTTTTAGCCTGAGCGCTTACCAAGTCGATAATCTGTTTTTCGATATCGTCTTTAAAGTACGATTCTGATAGTGCGGGACTAATAGTAACGTCAGACGGGTATTGCAGTTGATCCACATTGACGGCTTTTGTCAATTCATTGGTAGTATATAACTCGGAAACAACGTCCTGATATGTACCGGAGCAAAGTATGCTTACGGAAAAGGTGTACAGGTCTTTTTGCTGCGCTTTTACCGAATAAGATTGGTTATTGACATTAACTTGTTTCATCGGTAAAAAATTGACATCGCAATCAAACAAATAACATGGAATAACCATCCGCTTGGCGCTGGTAATTCGCAGTTCCTGAAAAATATCCGTCGGGACTTTTTCATGATTTTCAATTATCTTGGAAACAATGCTCCAATGAACGTCGCTCCATTTTTCTGTTACAGGCAATCCTCTGATGATATTTTCATCCGGATTATCCTTGTTTTCCGTATCGGGAGCGGGGCTGTTGACGACGTTTACCACCCCGCATTTGGGGCATTTGATCCGGTTTTGCGAAGCGGAAGCGGCGTCCAGAGGAAAACCGCAGCTGCTGCATTTGATTAATTTATTTGACATGATAGTTCTGTTTTCAAAAATGGTTCTATGGAAACTAAGGGAGCAAATACGTCCGCGTTACCGTCGCGCCGACGGATTCGAGTTCTTTTTGGATTCTGTCCGCCTCAGCATCGGAATCGCAGGTAATTGTGATCACTGCTCCGATAAGTCTTAGTTTAATCCGCTCTTCAATTTGTTTGTGATCCATATTAGTTGAATTATGAACAATATTAACAACGTCCGCTTTTCGTGGACCAATGGACGTTATATTCAGCTGAGTGCGAATGACGTTTTCTGGAAACGCTTCCGGATTGCCGCGAAGACCTTTTTCCCAGATGCCGCGAAGCGGGATTTGTCCTTTTATGAATTGAGCGTAAATATTGCAGTGTTCATGAGTGAATTTTTCAAGCGCAGCATGCGCTCGTTTTGCAGAACTGTCCGAGCGATACGTGAGAAATCCGCCCAGCCCCAATAAAAGCCCGCCTATGAGAAGCGAACATAGCGATTCTGATGATGTCGCGGTTGGGTCAAAAAACAATACAATTCCCAATAAGACACACAACAGTCCTAATGCGAAAGGCAAACAGCAGGAAAAACTCAAATGCGTTTTGCTGGCGTACTGATTGATCTGTTGATTATAGGAAATGTCAACAGGGGGATTATCAGCCTGAACTCTTGTCGCGTCGCCAGTAAGCCAGAAGTCTCCGGTTTTGTCTTTATAGGAAAACGCAACGTGAATTAAAGGAGCCAGGATTCGTTTTGGCGTGGAATCGTATTCAACGTGATAATCGTTTCTGATTTGAAGATCTTTATGGTCGGTGCGTTCCAGTATTTTTTTAATGCCCTCTTGAGCGCGATTTCCAACGATGGTTTTTACTTCCTCCTGCGCTTTGGGAAAGGTAACGTTAGAGGGCTGCAGTTTAACGTCCGAGGGGTATTTCAAACTTTCCAGGTCAACTACGTCTGAAAAGGTTAAATTCTCATAGAGGGATTGAATTGGTTTGGCAAACTGGTCGTTTTCGGCAACCAGAACGCAGGCGGAGAACTCGTAGGCGTCGTTGTGGTGCGTGTATTCTGTATACCGTTCTGTGTAATCGTTGTCATCTCCGATTCGTCGGACTCGCTCTCGTTGATTGCCGACTTCATAGGAATAGCGAATTGTTGCGTTGCATTCAAACAGATAGCAGGGAACGCAAAACCGTTCAACGCCGGTTAGACGCAGTTCCTGAAAGACGTCAGGCGGCATTATCGAGTGGTTTTGAAGAATCCATGCAACAACGCCTTTGTGTATTGCGGCGCCGCCAACTGTTACAGGAACGCCGCCAACGACGTCCCCGCTTTCGTTATCGGAAGTGGTTTCGCTCTTTGGCGTTTCAATGACGTTTACCGACCCGCATTTGGGACATTTAATCCGGTTATGCGAGGCGGCAGATGCGTCCAGAGGAAATCCGCAGCTGCTGCATTTGATTGTTTTATTTGACATGATAGTTGCTATGTTAAACGATTTAAACTTAACCCTTCAAACTGCTCAAACTGAGTTTTTTAACTCTGACGCGTTACCGTTGCGCCCGCGTTCATAAGCTCGCTTTGTATTTCAGACGCCATGCTTTCTGGTACTGAAATTGTGAACGGAGATTGGCTTTCCACCAGATTTCTTGTCTCGTAAAGCGATAAACCGGTTGCATTGCGAATAATCTTCATAGCGTCCTGTTTGTTCTTGCCGACGGAATGAACGAGAACGACAAGATTGACTTTTGGCTCGTCAGAATTGACGTCTTTCTGCTCGTTAAGGCGAACGTCTTGAGGAAACGCATCCGATTCGCCGAAAAGGCTTTTTTCCCAGATTCCGCGAAGTGGAATGCGTTTTCTAACAAATTGAGCAAATATTCGATTGTGTTCCTGACGAAGTCTATCGATCTGTTCCTGTTCCTGCTTTATTGATTCTGCGCCTTTATTGACGTAGTAGATTCCATAAACAATGGTAGGAACCCCTATGAGCAATAACGCCAGCGGAAAATAAATTGACCAGTTTGCGTAGAACATATAGAGACTTGCCAAGGTTGGAATGCCTCCCCAAAATAGCAATGCACAACCGAAACCGGATCTGGCAATGTCGTTCTTATATGAATCGTCAAGCTGTTTAAATTGTCTGCGTAATGGAGAATCGGCAGGAAGGTTAATCGCGATTATTTTTTTAGCGTCGCCGGAAAGATAAAATTCTCCCCTCTGGCTTTTATAGGTAAATGTTACATGGATTAAAGGGAGGTTGATTTGATGGGATTCGTATTGGTAATTTATATTAAAATTATGCTTGTTTCCGGAAAGGCTGGGATAATACCCGGATTCGATGAGCGTTTTAGCCTGCGAACTTGCCAGATCGACAAGATTTTTTTCGATGTCGTCTTTGAAGTTGGATTCCGGGTTGTCAACAGGAGCGTATGTAACGTCAGACGGGTAGTGTAATTTTTCCACGTTGACAGCATTTGTTAATTCGTTATGTTCATATAAATCTGAAATGACGTCCTGATATGCGTTACTTCCGGAGCGAAGTATTTTTACGGAAAACGTGTACGGCGCATCTTGCTGTGTTTTTACAGCATAGGATTGGTTATCGATATTGACCTGTTTGATTGGTTGAAAATTAACCTTGCAATCAAACAAATAACACGGAACAATAACCCTTTCAGCGCTGGCAATTTTCAGTTCCTGAAAGATGTCAGACGGAACGTTTTCGGAAAATTTGATAATTTTTTCAACAATACGCCTGTGAACGTCGCTCCATTTTTCAGTAAAAGGCAACCCCTTGATTACGTCGTCATTGTTCGGAGCGTCTTTGTTCTCTGGAATGGAAATAACGTTTACCGACCCGCATTTGGGACATTTGATCCGGTTCTGCGAGGCGGAAGACGCGTCCAGAGGAAATCCGCAACTGTTACATTTGATTGTTTTATTTGACATTTGCTGTTTCCTTTTTGATTTATCGGTTAGCCAGAATAATCTGGTTTCGTTTGTTGATGGCGTCGAGCAATCGGCGCTGGATTTCGGCGCGGAGCACGAGGTTGCCGCCAGCGGTTTGCAGCAGATTGACGTCGTTTTCAATTTGCGATTCTATCGCCTTCGTTTCCGGAATTGACGTAACCTGAGCGGAACGAAATGCGTCGCTGATGACCTCCAACTCTTTTTTCCGTTCCAAATCCGGTTCAGTTTGAATGATATATTCGACCGCCAGAATGCATTGTCGAATGAAAAACAGATTGGACTTGTCCGCGGCGGAGCTGTTTTGTATGCTGGCGCAAATCGAACCCCATATAACATTAAATCCGATTACCGCGCCAAAGAGAATCAAGTAAGCCGTTAGCGGAATCATGGGCGATTCCGGATTCCAGGCGATAAATCCAAAGCTCATCGCGGCTGCCAAAATTACCGTCAGACCGACAACAACGGCGGACGGCGTTTTTAACAGCGCAGTCAAGTCGCCTTTCCAGGACGTTCTGAGTGCGAAAATCAAACCGCCGACAAGCGCCGCGTGGAACATTGCCCAGCAAATCCATTGAACTTCGGACGCCGGCGCGTAAAGCCAGAAAAAGAGCCAGTTAAAAACGAGGGCAATAAAAGCCAAAAGGGTAATCGTGATCGTTTTCATAGTCTATGCCTCCAGTTTATTCCTGTTTTGTTCCACATTCATGACAAAATTTAGCGTTCGCATCCAGAGCAGTTCCACATTTCGTGCAGAATTTGCCAGGCGCTGCGGCTACCGGTTTTCCGCAGTTGGAACAGAATTTCGCGTTGGACGGATTTTGATTTCCACATTCGCACAGAATTGTTTCAACCGGCGGCGGGACCGGGACGGCGGGCACGGTTTGTCCTGCCATCATTTGCTGAGCGTTATTCCCAAGAACCCCGCCTAACGTCGGAGCCATTCCCAAACCGATTCCCAACGCGTTGATATTGCCCATACCCGGGTTGTTGACCGCGTCTTTGAGGATTTCGACGTTTTGCGCTCGCTGCCAATCATCGCCCAGGAGGTTCATTTCCGCCTTCTTTGCTCGCGCGTTTTGGATCTTCTGTCTTGCCGGGTCGTCAGCTGGAATTTCCAGATTGCCAAGATAAAAATTGACCAGCGTCAAACCGTATTCGTCCAGAACGGGCGCCAAAATCGGTTTGATTGTTTGAGCCAAAGAATCCACGCGTTCGCTGACGGCGATTAGCTCTTCGTTGCTTTCTCGCAGAGCTTTGGCAATGCAGGACGAAATCTTTTGCTGGAACACGGTGCGGAAGTTGTCTTCCAGAACGTCGCGCCCGAGCCAGTCGGCGTTCAAGGTTACGAATTTCAGATAGAACTTTTTGGAGTCCTTAACGCGAACCGTATAGGAACCGTACCCGCGGAGGTTCACTTGAAGCTTCCAGACGGGATCCGTTACCTGAATCGGCGACGCGGTGCCCCAGTTGAGTTCAAGGTTGTCTGTCTTGTTGACGTAGTAAACCCGGCAGTTAAACGCGCTTATCCCGCCGGTAAACATCTTCATGAAAGACGTGATGAACGGGTAGTTTTGGGTAGAAAGGGTGTACCGTCCCGCAGCAAAGGTTTCGTACACAATGCCGTCGCGGCAAAACAGGGCTTCTTCTTTCTCCGAGACGATTAGCTGAGAACCCGTAAGGAAATCTTCCCCGCGATGTTTCCAAAACAGCGCGTCTGCGGGTCCCTCGTTTTTAATTACCTTAAAAATTTCCATTTTACGATCCTGTGTTAGAGGTAAGGGAAAACGTTCTGGCAACCGGCGCCAATTCCGAACGTCAGCGATTATTGCAAAACTGCGTTTACGTTGGCTGACTGCGACAGGGGGATGTATAATCTATACGCTTCCTGTAATTACAATAAAATCTGTTTATGCTGTCATTCAAAAGTTTTTTTATCAAGTTGAAGCCGTTTTTGCCGCCATTTTGGCGTTAAAATGGTGTTGAACCTGATTTGAAGGCGAAATTCGTCTCAATAAACGCAGTGATACAATAACCTCTATATACTATAAACGAAAAAAATTTTTTAAAACCCCGCAAAAAAAGAAAAATTTTTAAAAAATTTTTAGTTTTTTTGTGGGCGCCTGGTTTTGCGAACCGAGTGGAGAATTAAACGTAAAGATATCAGACGTTTTAAAAAAGAGATAGAAAGGTGTACGAATCTATACCTAAATAATAAAAAGTTCTCTTGCTAGAATTGACGTTTTCTGGTATGATGTTCTTAAAGCAGACAGCAGTCAGATGTTAGGCGTATCGCAGCGCCCGTCAAGCCGCCTGCTGAGACGTTTTATTAGTTCACATTATTTCCACATCGCCACAAGGAGTAAAACCGTGCGTTGCAAATTGATGAATATAGCCGCCTTTTTGGCTATGAGTTTGTTTATGGCGTCCTGCTTTGCGGTCGACTCGTTCGCGCCAGTCGCCGCTCAGCCAGCCGCTCAAACCGCCGCTTCTGCCGCCTATCCTCTTCCGGAAAACGGAACCCCGGCGCAGTACATGACATTTATCGAAAAACTCTTGCAAGTTAAGCCCCCGCAGAATCAGTCGCATGAAGAAGCGGTTGCTCACTTCACCGCTCTGCACAAAGCCGAGATTGCAGCGGCAGACAAGATCATTGAAAGCCCCGCCGCCACCCCCGATCAGATTCAGCGCGCGGTTGCCGTCAAGATTAGAAGTCTGGAAATTCTCATCAAGGCGGGAAGCAAAAAAGCGAAGATTGTGCTTTATTCCATGCCCAGTCAACTTGAAAAAGTGGGGCAGCCTAAAATCGCTGACGACATTGTCATGGGATTGATTAACATGACTATCAAGGATGCCAAGAAGACAAAGAATTATTCTGAAATCGAAAAAATCATTGAGCAAACAACTCAAACCATCCAAAAGACGCCGGCAGAAAACAAAGAAAAACTTCAGCGTCTGTATTTGGTCAAACTGATTTACATCAAAGCGCTTGGACGGCTCAAAGGCATAGACAACTCCGCTGAATTTAACGCCGTGGTTGAGGAAGTCAAAAAAGCCGGATTGACGGAGATGGTTGAAGACATTTATATGGGACGCATTACAGAAGCCTTATCGCTTTCTATTGCTAAAAAAGACCCTAAAATGTTCGACAAAATCGCGCTGACTGTTGATAACACGATCAAGAACTATGGCGCCAATGTCAACGTTAAAATTGTTGCAATTGCTTTCCAAACCGCTCATACCGAAGAAAACTTTGACCAGGCAGCCGCTGTTGCTCGTTACGAAAAATATATCGCGCTGTTTGAAAAATACCAAGATCCCGAGATTCAGAGAATTGTTAAAAATATGCGCGGTTCCGTAAATCGCCTTACCATCAAGGGAAAGGCAATGCCTCTGAAAGGAAAAACCATTGACGGTAAAGATTTCAATATGGCGGATCTGAAAGACAAGAAGGTGGTAGTCTACTTCTGGTCGCCATCTGTTAGACCCAGCCTGGAAGAATTAAATTACTTAAGACGCGCCTATCTTTCTTACCAGGCAAAGGGTCTCGAACTCGTTTGCATCGGTTTGGATATAGAGCGAGCGAGGTTTGCCGAGTTTGTCGCAAAATACCGATTCCCGTGGATTAATATCTGGGAATACGACGCCTATATTGGAGGAGTATATGTTTGCGATTACTATGGAATTGTCTCCCTTCCATACGTATCATTTATTGGAGTCGGCGGGTATGTGTATTCGTCGTCATATCTGTACACTTCTATGGAAGCAACTTTCACAGCGGAATTTGGCGAGCTAACCGTTTCCGAAACCGAAGTTACAGACATTGAATTTAACGACTTTGAAGACATTAGTGAAGCTGAAGCTATCGGCGAGCTCGATGAAGCGGACGAAATAGACGACGTTGACGATATAGACGACAACACTGACGCTAATGACATTGACGATCTCAATGACGCCGATAATGACCTCGACGCAGACGACATTGACGACGTTGACGACAATGCTGACATTGAAGACATTGACGACGCTGATAATACCGACGTTAATGACGTGAATGACATCGACGACGTTGATGAAAACGCTGACGTTGACAACATCAATGACGCAGACGATAATGACGCCGATGATACTGCGGATGACACAGACGCCAATGACACTGCTGACGATGCCAATGACGCTGCCGACGACGCGGATGATAC
>JAZQDP010000216.1:0-13551 GCA_045546875.1 Thermoguttaceae bacterium
GGGCCGCCGCCCAGTGGCCGTAGCCGGGAGCGCGGCCGTCGTGAATCGAGCCGCCCGGCAGCGCCCCGCCGATGCCGATAACGAAAATCGCGCCGTATTTCTTGCAGTATTCCGTCTCGCGCTGTTTGGGCGTCAGGGTCGGATACTGTTCGTACATCTCCTTGGTTGTAACAAACGTTATCTTGTCCGGCAGAAGCGGTTGAACAACGGGAAATGTAGCGCTGATCGTCTTTTCGCATTCCACGATACAGGCGTAAATCTTCTCGACTGTCGCTTTGAGGGTTTCGACGTTGCGTTCTTCCGGGAGGATGATCTTGCACCAGTCCCACTGGTCAACGTAGAAGGAATGGATATTATCCAAATCTTCGTCCGGACGAATGGCGTTCATATCGGTGTACAGACCTTCGCCGGGCTGGAATCCGTAACGTTTGAGCGCGTAACGTTTCCATTTCGCCAGCGACTGGACGACTTCAACCGTTTGATGTGCGCCCGACAGGGTCGGTTCCCGATTGGACGTGGGCGTCTTCGTCTCCGGCATTTTCGGAAGCATAACCTCGTCCGTTTGCTCGTGCGGTTTCAAGCCCTTGACATTAAAAGCGACAGGCGCTTCGACTCCGTTCAAGTCGTCGTTAAGCCCTGTGCCGCTTCGCACAAAAAACGGAGCGGTAACGCGCTGAAGTCCCATTTCACGGGAGAGCGTTTGTTCAAAACAATCTTTAACCTGCTTGATTGCCTGTTCGGAATCGCGCAACGAAAATAAGGGTTTGTAGGTCATGATAGTAAAAGGGGGGGTAAAGGGGTGATGGAGTGGGAAGTGATTAGTTGTAAGTTGTAAGTGGTAAGTGGTAAGGACGCAAAGCGCTATACTTACCACTACTCACTAACCACTTACCACTTAATTATCTAGTTTCCAACATACATTTTTCCATACGGTCTGGAAGTCTGTGGACGGATCTTGACAAATTTGTCTAACGGCAGCGAATGGGGAATCTCTCCAAAATGCTGACAGTACTGTTCAATCAACGAACGAATAACCGGTTCGTCTTCTGGCTCAATGGGGGTTTTATTCATCGCAAAGGCGACTTTGTAATCGGGAATGTCCCGCGCCAAATAGATGACGCCGCCGTGCATTCCCGTCGCGCAATGAGCGCCGGTAATATCTTCGTCGGGCGCCAGCCCCAGCCCTAAAATCAGGACGATTCCGCCCGCCATGTATTCGCCCAAAAAGGAGCCGGTTTTCCCGCCGACTACTACTTTGGGGACGTCTGCGCCGTATTGTTTGAGGTGAATGGCGACGCGGTATCCGGCGTTGCCCTGAATGAATATCTCGCCGTTTCGCATAGCGTATCCGGCAGTGTCGGACGCGGAGCCGTGAACGATGATTCGTCCCTGATTCATCGTGTTCCCGGTCGCGTCCTGACAGTTCCCGAAGACGTTTACCGATGCTCCGTCCATAAAGGCGCCCAAGTCGTTGCCGGGCGTACCGTGAATGTTGATTTTGTATTCTGAACCCAGCCCGCAGCCGATGTAACGCTGTCCGTTGACGGCGCTGAGCGTGTACTCTCCCGGCTTTAGACGGATAATCCGGTTGAGTTCCGTATACTGCATTTCGTTTGCGTCTATATGATTAACCATGATGTTATATGCTCCGCACTCCTTCCATTCTTTGCAGTCTTTCCGTCTTGTCGAAAAGCAGCAGTTCCGGCTTTTGTAACACGCCCGCGCTGACTGACGACAGCGGAACCTGACGGTTTAACAGGTCAGTCAGAATTCCCGCCCGTTTTGTATACGCCGCGCCCAGGAGGATAAATCCGATGAGTCTGTCGTTTTGAATAACCAGCTTTCGATAATTCTCGCCTTCGGAATCAATGATAATTGTAATACCCTGTTCAGTCGCTTGTTCCGCCGTCAGACTGGTTTTCCCGGCGGTAATAAGCGGCAAGCCGATAAAGCTGGTCGCGTTAATCGGTCGGGCGCCTTTGTCGGTTTTCTGTTGACCCGCCATGACGGCGCCGGCGGTTTTGCCTTGCTGATACGCGTTGGGCAGAATCGCCAGGATTCTTTTGGAATCGTCCGTCAAGTCGTGTGACACAACGCAGTCGCCGGCGGCAAAGACGTCGGGAACGCTTGTCTGGCACGATTCGTCAATGAGAATTCCCCGTTCGACGGCGACGTCGGTTCCCTTTACCAGTTCGACGTTGGGGCGCACGCCGATGGAAATGACCAAAACGTCGCAGGGGATAGTTCGCCCGTCCGAAAGTCTTACGGAACTGACGTTGCCGTCGGCTCCAGTAAGAACTTCCGAGACGGACGCGTCGCAGTTGATTGTTACGCCTGCCGATTCCAGACGGCGCTTGACGATGTCGGACGCCGCTGTATCCAGCGCGTTGGGGAGAATTCGCGGGGCAAGCTCGACAAGTGAAATGTTCTTCGTCAAATGCAGCAAGCCTTCTGTCGCCTTGACGCCCGTCAACCCGCCGCCGACGACAACGACCTGCGTTGACGCTGTAACGGTTTTCTGCAAAGCCAGGGCGTCCGCCAGCTTGATAAACGTATAAACGCCTTTGCCGGTATTCGGCGCTGGACAGCCGTTCATCGGTGGGACGAACGGAACGCTCCCGGTTGCCAAAAGCAGCTTTTGGTATTCCAAAACGGTACCGTCAGACAAGGCGACCGTTCGCTTTTTTGTATCGAGTTTTTCAGCGCGAACGCCCAAGTGCGTCTTGACGGAATAAGTCTGATAAAACGAATCGCCGCGATAGCGCATCTTCTCCTGAGTCGTTTTCCCTTCCAGCAAATAGGAAATCAGCGGTCGGGAATACGTATGCCACGGCTCGTCGGAAACGACAGCCAGCGTCCCGGTTTTGTCGTACTGACGAATGGATTCAATCGCGGCAACGCCAGCGGCGGAGTTGCCGATTATCAAATACTTGACCTGACGAGGCTTGGTTTTCGTAACGGATTTCTGTGGACTCATGCTGATTCCTCCATGATTTGTTCGGTTCCTGATTGGCTGTCTTTATCTCCGATAAAAGCTCTTTCGGAGGCATAACCTCGTCCACTTGCCTGTGCGGCTTCGCACTCTCGATACTCAAGGGCAAACGCCGGGCAGTGGCGGACGCATTCCGGTTCTCCAACGCTGGAACACAGGTTGCATTTTGTAACAGTCTTCATGCCTTCGCCTTTGTGAACCGCCCCGTACGGACAAATCAAAACGCACGTCATACAACCCACGCAGCGCGTTGTATCGCACCAAACCATGCCGTCTTCCGTCTTTTGCATCGCGCCGGAAATACAGGCTTCAACGCACGGCGCGTCCGGGCAATGCCGGCAGCTGATAGCAATCGAGTGTTTGACGTCGCCTTCGACTACGATTGCGGCGGTGGGTTTGCGCCCATCTGGAGTGTCGAACGCAGCGTGAACGTCTCGATATGGGGAATGAGCCGCGGCGCAGTAGACCTCGCACAGCTTGCACCCCAGACACCAGTCTTCATTGGGATATACTTTTTTCATGATTATTCTCTTTATGTAAATTTTGTTTTTTCGGTTAAATTTAGAGCTTCTAGCTTCTAGCTCCTAGCCGCTAGCTTGGTTATTCTTGATTCGTGCATTGACGCAAGAATCAGGTTTATCAAGCTAATAGCTGGCAGCTAGAGGCTAGCAGCTCATTCTCCCGCGGCGCTGATGCCCAAAACTCTCAGCTCGGTATCGTTTAGCCCGATTCCCCGGAGCGCTTTTCTGTTGGAACGCAGGGCGTCAACGGCGTTAATTCCCATTCCGCCCATGATTTCCGTAATCTCGTGCGTCCAGGCGTTAATCAAATTGACGGCGCGATGGTAGCTGTGTTCCGGATTGAGCCGGCGGGTGAGATCTTCTCTTTGCGTGGCGATTCCCCAGTTGCACTTGCCGGTGTAACAGTTTCGGCATAAATGACAACCCAGGGAAATCAGCGCGGCAGAAGCGATATAAACAGCGTCCGCGCCCAGGGCGATTGCTTTGACGACGTCGGTTGAACAGCGAATTGAGCCGGTCGCGATAAGGGAAACCTGCTGACGGATTCCCTCGTCTCTCAATCGCTGATCAATCACAGCCAAAGCCAGTTCGACCGGGATTCCGACGTTGTCGCGAACGCGCGTTGGGGCGGCGCCGGTGCCTCCGCGAAAGCCGTCGATGACAATCGCGTCCGCGCCCGCCCGCGCCGTTCCAGAAGCAATCGCCGCTGCGTTGTGAACCGCTGCAATCTTGACGAAAACCGGCTTCGTGTAGTTGGTCGCCTCTTTAATCGCGTAAATGAGCTGGCGCAGATCTTCAATCGAGTAAATGTCATGATGAGGCGCGGGAGAAATCGAGTCCGTTCCCTGCGGGATTCGCCGCGTGCGGCTGACTTCCTCGTTGACTTTTTCGCCCGGCAGATGCCCGCCGATTCCCGGCTTGGCGCCCTGACCGATTTTGATTTCCACCGCCGCGCAGTTCATTAAATAATCTTTGTGAACGCCGAAACGCCCGGACGCCACCTGAACGACGCAGTTTTTCGCGTACGGCTGCAAATCCTGATGAAGACCGCCTTCCCCACAGTTAAACGCCGTGCCCAGCTCCTGCGCCGCCATCGCCAGCGATTTTTGAGCGTTGAGACTGATCGACCCAAACGACATCGCGGAGAACATAATCGGCGTTTTCAGTTCCAGCTGCGGCGGCATGACAGTCGGATTTTTGACGTCCGGACTGAACCGTTCCGGCTTGCGACCCAAAAACGTTCGCGTTTCCATCGGTTCGCGAAGCGGGTCAATAGACGGGTTGGTAACCTGTGACGCGTTGAGCAGCATCTTGTCCCAGTAGACCGGATACGGCTGCGGCGTTCCCATTCCGGAAAGCAGAACCGCGCCGGTGTCCGCCTGCTTGAAAATCTCTTTAATCAGTTCCGGACGCCAGTTGGCGCTTTCTCTCATCTGATTAGGATGCTTGCGAATCGACAGCGCGTGCGTCGGACACAGCGTTACACACCGCTGACAGTTGACGCACTTGCGTTCATCGACAATCATCTTTTTCGGATCGTTAGGCGCGAAGGCGTGAACCTCGTTGGCGCACTGACGAACGCAGACCCCGCATTGAATACACCGATTCAAATCGCGGTCAACTAAAAATTCTGGTAACGTATAGTCTATCATGATGTGTTGATGTGTTTTGTACTTTTATTAGTTGCGAGTTGCGAGTAGCGAGTTGCGAGGCGGCGAGGCGCCGCTGCCAGTCCGCGCTCCCGCGCGAGACGTATTATTATCGCTCCCGTTGGTCGCTTACGATAACTACTGCCTACTGCCTACTGCCTCTTGCCTCTTCTCCAAGTCCGCATAAACGATAACCGGCTGTCCTCCTTCGCACGCCCAAACCTTGTCCGGCTGGGGGCAGAGTTTTCGAATCGCGCATTCTTCCGACGCGACGTAGACCCGGTCGCCCGCCTCAGCGGCGATTAACGCTCGGAGTTTGAGTCGGTCGTTGAGAGCAACCATCCCGCCGTTGAACCCGAGAATAATCGAGAACGGTCCGGTAATCAGCGCGCCGGAATAGATCTGACGCAAAGTCCTGATTCGTTCCGCCTGCTGCGCCGGCATTCGGTCAACGTCTTCCCAATGGGGAGCGGTGAGAATTTGAGCGGCGGTTTCCAGGTCAAGACCGTGACGCCGGTTGAGCAGGTCAAACAGATACGTGATAACCTCGGTGTCCGTTTGCAGCTTGCAGGCGTAACCGTACATTTCGACGTAACGGCGGTTGGCGTCGTACGAGGAAATCTCGCCGTTGTGAACGATCGTTCTGTCCAGCAGCGCGAACGGATGCGCGCCGCCCCACCAGCCTGGCGTGTTGGTCGGGAACCGGCCGTGCGCCGTCCACAAATACGCCTTGTATTCGTCAAGTCGATAAAAACGACCGATGTCTTCCGGATAGCCGACGCCTTTGAAAACGCCCATGTTCTTTCCGCACGAAAAAACGTAAGCGCCGTCAAACTTGCTGTTGACTTTCAAAACGCATTGAGCGACGTATTCCTCGCCGGTCAGTTCCGATTCCTGGAGTTTGTACCGGTTCGGCTTGACGAAATATCGCCAAATTTTGGGCTGCTGACGAATCGACGGCGTCTTTTCCGTTGGGATTCGTCCGCTGGTTTCGATATAAAAATGGTCGTTAAGAAACGATTCCGCCGTTCGTTTGGCGTCGTTGGATTCGTAGAACACGTGCAGAGCGTAAAAATCCTTGTACTCCGGATAAATCCCGTACGCGGCAAACCCGCCGCCGAGTCCGTTTGACCGGTCGTGCATAACAGCAATCGATTCAATAATATCATTGCCATTGAACCGGCGGCCCGTTCGGTCGATTATCCCGCAAATGGCGCACCCGGACGGAATTCGAACGTTTCCTTCTTTGAGCGATTCTTTAATCATGACTGTTTCCTGACTGTCTAAAGTCAGACCTTATTTATTAGTTGCGAGTTGCGAGTGGCGAGTAGCGAGAGAATTTTTGTGAGGCGCTTGCGTTTCTCGCAACTCGCAACTCGTTTCTCGCAACTCAGCTATAAAAAAACGCTTCCGAAGAACGACGGTCGTCACGTTCTAAAACCGTCGAACTCCGAAAGCGCCGTTGCTTTCTCATAACGACGTCAAGTATACCGCATGCAGAAACGGCGTCAAGAGAAAAGCCCCCTTTGAACCATATTTTCAAAAAATTTTATGCGGCGAATTTGCCGGAACGAAAGAATTCGCTCTTTTTTTATCGACTTTGAAAAACCGCGTTCTGCTCGCGAAATATAAGGATAAGTCTTAAAGATCAAAATTTATCGATTTGCAAACGTCTGTTTGACAGTCCGGCAAAATTGCCGATGAAAATTGATCGAAATAATCCCGATTTTGGACTTTTGACTTGACAGCATTTTGACGGCGGGTATACTAACGGTAAAGTTTGAGAAGCAACGGCGCTTCCGGAGAAACAGATGTTACATTCCGTTTTCCCGGAGGCGTTTTTTTATGTCCGCATCGAATTGAAAACCTGTTACAAGTCTTTAGTTCGACGCCTAACCTGTCAGAAAGGTATCATGAGTAAACTCACCAAGGAACAGATTCTGGAAATGGCGCGTGAAAACGACGTCCGTTTTATTCGTCTTCAATTCACTGACCTCTACGGCGCTCTGAAAAATGTTGCCATTACCGCCCGTCAGCTGGAAAAAGCCCTCAACAACCAGTGCATGTTCGACGGCTCTTCAATCGAAGGGTTCGTCCGAATCGAAGAATCCGACATGTATCTTCGCCCGGACTACGACTCGTTCGTCATCTTCCCGTGGCGGCCGCAGCAAAACAAAGTCGCCCGACTCATCTGCGACGTCTATCGTCCTGACCAGACGCCGTTTGAAGGCGATCCGCGATACATCCTCAAAAAAGTTCTCCAGGAAGCCAAAGACATGGGATTCGGATTCAACGTCGGCCCGGAATGCGAGTTCTTCCTCCTTCAGCCCGACGCCAACGGCGTTCCCACCGTTCAGACGACCGACAAAGGCGGCTATTTTGACCTCGGCACAAACGACATGGGCGAAAACGTTCGACGCGACATCTGCCTGACCCTGGAAGACATGGGCTTTGAAATCGAAGCCTCGCACCACGAAGTCGCCTACGGTCAGCACGAAATCGACTTCAAATACGACGAAGCCCTCCGCACCGCCGACAACATCGAAACGTTCAAGCTGGTCGTCAAGACGATTGCTAAATGTCACGGACTTCACGCCACGTTCATGCCCAAGCCGATTTTCGGAATCAACGGCAGCGGAATGCACGTCAATATGAGCCTTTCCAAAGACGGCAAGAACGCCTTCTGCGATCCTGCCGACCCGGAAGGGCTGTCACAGACGGCTTACCAGTTCATGGCGGGCGTTCTGGCGCACATTCGCGGAATCGTCGCCATTACCAACCCGCTGGTCAATTCGTACAAGCGTCTCGTTCCCGGCTACGAAGCCCCAGTTTACATCGCTTGGTCAGCGAAAAACCGCAGTCCGCTCATTCGCATCCCCGGCGCCCGCGGAAACGGCACGAGAATCGAACTGCGCTGCCCCGACCCGTCCTGCAACCCGTACCTCGCCCTGGCGGTTATTCTCCGCGCCGGTCTGGACGGCATTAAGAAGCAGCTCACTCCGCCCGCCCCGGTCAATACGAACATCTTCAAGATGACGGACGAAGAACGCAAGGCAGCTGGAATCGAGTCCCTCCCCGGCGGTCTGAAGCGCGCTATCGAAGCCATGCAGGCGGACGGTCTGGTTCGCGAAACCCTCGGCGAACACATATACAGCAAGTACGTCGAAGCCAAGAACCTCGAATGGGACGCCTACCGCGTCCAGGTTCATCAATGGGAACTGGACCGGTATCTGGCAAGGTATTAAGGCAGTAGGCAAGAGGCAGTAGGCAGTAGTATGAGGGTTCGAACTATGTCTATTGTCTCAAAGCCCTCCTGAACTAACAATTGCCTATTGCCTATGAAATAACAAGAACTAACATGCAGTCAGGCAAGAGGTATTAGGCATTAGTAAAATTGTTCAAACTATTGCCTACTGCCTACTGCCTACTGCCTCCCCACCCATGTCCACCATATTCATAGCGTCACAGAATGTTCAGCTCACTGACCGGCTGACTGCCCTGCTTTTGGAAGCGGGGCACGAGGTTTTGGGCGTCAGCGCAAGCGGGAATGAAACGATCCGTCGCTGCCGACAGCTCGTTCCAGACCTGACGGTATTGTCTCAGCGTCTGCAGGACATGTCCGGCTTGGCGACGGCGGAAATCCTTCAGGACGTTGCGCAGTGCATCGTCCTGCTGGACGGCTCGAGCGTCGAATGCGCCCCGAAATCCAGCGGAATCGTTTACTTGCAGATGCCGATTTCCGCCGAACTGTTTCTTCATACGATACTTGTTTTATCTCAGGTTCAGGGGAAAGTCAAACGGCTTTCCAGCCGAATTTCGTCTTTGGAAAGCAACCTCAAAGAGAACCAGACGATTCTAAAAGCGAAAGAGAGAATCATGGCTATGTACCAGACGAACGAGAACGACGCTCACGCGTTCTTGAGAAAAGTCGCCATGAACAACCACGTCAAACTGGCTCAAGCGGCTCAAATCGTACTTGACCAGCTGCAGGAATAGGGCGTACCCGGATCGCGGCAGTCCCCTGCCGCGTTATTATCTCACGCAAAGTCCGCAAAGAAATGAATTGGCGACCGCTTGCGGCGGAAGCCTCCAAAAAACCTTTTTCGTAACGAGAAACCACAGACCCGCTGGATCGCGGCTGTCTCAGCCGCCGAAGAAAATCTCACGCTCTAGTTCGCAAAGAAATGAATTGGCGACCGCTTGCGTCGGGGACTGCGGCGGCTTGACGCCTCCTTGTCCAATGCCCCGCTAATAATCTGTGCCGCAGTCGAAAACGCTTCCGGGTCGCGGACGAAGTCCGCCGAAGAAAATCTCACGCGGAGATGCGGAGCCGCGGAGGATGGAAGGCGGTAATGGAGTTCGCCAACGGCGAACGGAATTACGCATTCGCCTGAACGGCGAACAAAACGCCGCGAAGCGTGCATACCCAACCGCCGCAGCCGAAAATCTCCCCCGGATGTAGCCCGTCCTCGGGCTACGTTGCAGGTACAAGAAATAATCTATTTCGTAGGACAGCCCGCCCGAACCCCCGGCGCTCGGCAGTCCTCTGCCGCAAAAGAAACCTCACGCGGAGATGCGGAGCCGCGGAGGATGGAAGGCGGTAATGAAGCGAGCGTAGCGAACGTAGTTACGCATAGGCGAGCCACGGGTGTTAACCCGTGGGTGTGAGCGAAGCGAACGTAACGGCGAACAAAACGCTGAGAAGCGTGCATACCCAATCGACGAAGCCGAAAATCTCCCCCGGATGTAGCCCGTCCCCGGGCTACGTTGAAGGTACAAGAAATAAACTATTTACGCAGAATTCTCTGCCCGCCCTGCTGGATCGCGGCTGTCTCAGCCGCATAATTATTAAAGCACAAAGCATTGCAAGGTGTTAATTTTCTATGTGGAATATTATTTATTAATTAAATTAAGTGGTGTAGTTTTAAAATACGAACTAATCGAGCTAATGCTGCAATGTGCAAAGTAGTAATACCATAAAATAATTTTTCACCAATAACATCATTTATTTCAGAAATGATTTCTTCTGCTGGATTTTCTGATAACTTAAAGATTACTTCTTCCCACTTGTTACTGAATGTAAAACGTTCATAAAAGATTTTATATGCATGTAAAGCATCGCTCCAAGAAACTTCACGGCAAGGTCCCAGAACTAAAAAATATGGAGATTTTTTCCCAAATATCGATCTCCAAGCATTAAAACCAGAACAGCTAGACATTACAACTGTTAACGATCTCATGCATTTTTTGTTAATCGGTGTTAGTATATCGCCAAGTTCTGACCAATCAATAGTATCACCGTCTGAAAAACCAATACATTTCTTATTTCCATGAGCAGAAATGTGTAAAACAGGAAGAAATATAGTATCATTATAAAACATTGGTGAAATTGTTTCTGTAAAAGCTATAAACTCTTCTTTGGAATAAACCATCTTGTAACGAATTGGTATTTCCATTTTCCTCAAAGTTTCCGCAAGAGCTGGACCTTCGTTTCTACTTAGGATAAGATCAGCAAGCTTAACGGATTCGACTATGTTTACATAAGGTATTACCTTTACGAATTCATTTGACATTTTTCTTCCCTTTTTAAATAATCTGAAATTTATCCCTAAATCGTTCAACAATAGCAAAATTAACGAATTAAAGACAAATCAAATCTACCTCTAAAGTGGGTATTATGCAATTAATTACCACCACCACGATTCAACTTTCTTCAATAATTCGATAGCATCTTCATTTCCTTGTTTTGCTGCTTTACGTAACCATTCTTTAGCCTTTTCTAAATTCCTTGGTACACCTTTACCATATGCATAACAAAATCCTAGCTTACATTGTCCCCATGCACTTCCATGGTCAGCTGCTTTGCGATGCCACTTTATAGCTTCATCTATATCTTCGGGTACTCCGATGCCATAGAAATAACACTCACCAAGTAAACATTGTGCATCTGGATACTCTTGTTCCGCTGCCTTGCGAAACCATTTTAGAGCTTCTGTATTATCTTGTGAAACACCATTACCTTTATAATACTGCATACCAAGTGCACATTGTGCCTCTACGCATCCCTGTGCCGCTGCTTTGCGAATCCATTTTACTGCTTCGAATTCATCTTTGAGTACGCCTGCTCCCCTTGAATAACAGACACCAAGATTAAATTGTGCTTCTTTCATCCCTTGTTCTGCCGCTTTACGATACCACTTTACAGCTTCTTCTTTATTTTCAGGAGTAAAAAAACCGTTATAATAAGATAAGCCAAGATTATATTGCGCAGCTACATATCCTTGTTCTGCTGCCTTATGATACCATTTTGTCGCTTCTGCTTTATCTTTTGGAATTCCATCGCCTTCGGCATAAGAACACCCAAGATTATATTGTGCTTTTGCATAACCTTGTTCAGCTGCTTTTTGATACCATTTGATCGCTTCAGATTTATTTTCAGGAATCCCTTTGCCAAAATCATAACAATGTGCAAGTTTATTTTGTGCTTCAGGAAGTCCATTATTAGCCGCTTTATAATACCATTTTACCGCTTCTGTTTTATCTTGAGGAACTCCATTGCCGTCTGAATAACAGTCGCCAAGTTTATTCTGAGCTTCTGCATTTCCTTGTTCCGCTGCAATAGTTAGTATTTTTACAGCTCTGACTTTATCTTGAGGAATGCCTTCGCCATTAAAATATTTAAGAGCCAATTCAAATTGTGCATCTGAATTTCCTGCTTTTGCTTTCGATATAAGTGTTTTAATATTCTTACTAACCAACTGGAATACATAACGTTCTCCACGACGTGGCGTTTCTGTTAAATTGAGTACACTAACGGATTGCGAGTTAGAACCTTTGATGACTTTAGCTGATGTTGTCCAATTAAAATTGTTATTATTTGAAAGTGGAGCGTTACAGACACTGAATAGTTGAGAACCTCTAATAACAAAAATAGTTTTGTTGTCGTCATTGCTTAAATCGCGAACTTGTTCGTTAATAGACTCTAATGCCTCTGATAACGTAACTGGATTCTTCTTAAAATAGCGGATTTTCCATTCTTTAACTTCATTACCAGACAGAATTGCTATGGTAAAATATCCTGTAGTAATAGTTGATTCCTGAATTGCATCGCCTATGCGTTCTCTGGCGTTAGGTTCAGATTGAATGAGCAATTGTCCGCCGTCAAAACGTATCATTGGTCGATTGTTGACAAGACTTTGTTTTCTGGTATCATTTAAAGCCATTTCAAACTGGCAGGGAATAGGTTTTCCTGTTGCCGCAATAGAAGCATTTTCGCTTATCAATCGTGCGTCTCCAATATGAACTTCACCACAATAAACTGGAATGGTGTTGGCTGAATTGGAGCTAAAGTACAACCGTGTCGAAGTATGGTTGATGAAATCTACCGTAAAGAGAAGCCGTTGGTTAGAAATGCTTTGTTGAGCATTTTGTTGAAACGCCAACGTCAACGCCTGACTGACAACGTTTTTTTCCGATTCTGACCATTGGGTTGTATTGGTTGTTCGATTGGTTTGATTGTAGTTAAAACCGCCATCTAAATAAGCCGAAGCGTTGACTTTAGCTCCCGTTATTCCAAAGTCATTAAGTGGGTTTAAGTCCTTTCCAGCGTTAACATCTGCTTTTGATCCTCCCGCTCCAGAAATGCTTGTTGATGAAACTCTTTCATTAGCTTTTTCTTTACTGAACGTTTCACTGTTGACCTGATCTGCCCCATAGATAAACTTGGTTTCTTGCGTTTGGGTTGCTCCTTGCGTAACTGACCAGACAATTTGAATCGAGTTAATCGACCATGTCAGCGGCGGTTCAATGAGAATGTCCTCGTCTTGAGCGTAAACGCTAAGCGACGAAAAAACAAACGTCAGCAGGAAAACAACGGTAGGGTGAAAAAATCTGGCTTTCATGACGGTATCGGAATTAGAATCAAAGTTTGAAATTCAGTAACGGTGTAACGCCACACGTCTTTATTGTATTATATAAGGTTTATTAGAATAATTCAAGGGAGTAGACTGAAAATTTTTCAAAAAATATAAGAAAAATATGACGTAACAAGAAGCCGTTGTCTGAAAGGCGGTAGCGAAACGACCTCTGAGAGCGTAGTTACGCTTTGTTCGAATCGTGTATAACAAAGCAACGAAGCTGAAAAACATTTCGGGGGGGCGGATAATATCCGCCTCCCTGAGAGTCAAGTCGTCGCCCGAGGACGGGCGACATCCGAGCGCTCTTTCGACTATCGCAATATGGCATTTCACCCTTCTCAACGGAGAGGCGAGATGCTCTTTTTAGATATTTTCCGCGAAGGCTTTGAAGATCAGAGCCATGGAGCGGCTGCCGGGATCGATAGATCCGATAGATTTTTCGCCGAGGTTTTTAGCGCGGCCAAGTCGGAGGC
>JAZQDP010000217.1:0-7956 GCA_045546875.1 Thermoguttaceae bacterium
TCCGAAGTCGCCGAGGGAACCGCAAGGACCTAAGCGCCGAAGATGAACTCTGTGATTGGGACTAAGTCGTAACAAGGTAGCTGTAGGGGAACCTGCAGCTGGATCACCTCCTTTCTAAGGAATTTAGAAAACTAAATTGGAGACGACTTGCTCACGGTGCAAGTGAAGTTCCGCCTTATGTATATTAAAGCCCTTGAGAAGAAATTCTCAAGGGCTTTTTTGTTAGGCGAGCCGGGGCGCGTAAGCCCCCGGAAAACGGCGGCTTGCCGCCAATGGGAGAGGTTGGGAGTTGCTGGGAATTTTCAGGGACCTGCTTTTTCGCCTTACGGCGAATACGTAATTCCGCTCCCGCTGGTCGCTGCATTACCGCCTTCCATTTTCGTGCTATTCCACAAAAATTTCTCAGAATTCTTTTCTTATTCAAACAAGCCACTGGCTTTCATGTCAGCGCGAACGGTTTCTTCGTTATCTACTGTAGAATTGGGGGCGTTTTTTAACGCACTGAAACATAGCCGTCGATCTCCTTCAACAAGGGCAATTTTCTTCGCGTATGGAAAGACGTCAAAGATGAATTTTTCTTTTTTGAACGCGTTGGGTTGCGTTGGTAGAATCAAAACCCCGTTTTGGTCGATGTACGGGACTTTCTTTTTTACCGTATGGAACGGGAGTGAAAATTTCTCGTTCGCCAGAACGCGAGCAAGGAAATCCAGACGAAAGACGTGAATGGCAATGTTTCCCAATCCAATGACCAACGACCCGTCCGGGTTGGTTTTCTGAGCGCAGGAAAGCGGCAAATCGCTATATTCGATTACCTGAACGACGCCGTTGTTTTTAACCATATTCCCGACTTTTTCTGTTGGCGAGTTCTTGCGAATTACCATCGTGGCGATTTCCGCATCGTCGTACAGACAATACCCGATAAATTCGGGATCTGCCAACGGAATAAGCGGATTATCGACCTGGAACGTGCAAACCAGTTCGATTCCACGCTGTTCCATATCGTCCAGAAGCCGATATTTTTTCAGCGCGCTCAAAACGCCGCCGTGTCCGTCAGGGCTGACGGCAGGAACGCCGGGTGCGGAATACAGCGTTTCTCCGGTTTCAATGTCAACAGCCCCCTGAACTCCCTGTTTGAAAAAGATTACGTCTTGTTCCGGAAGACCGAAGAATTTCTTTTTTTGAAAAAACGCCTGCGTCTGTTCGTCCGTTGAGTCGCTTGTCATGACATACAGCGGGACGAATCGACCATATTTCTTTTGTAACGCGTGAATTTTTCCCGCAAAGATTTCAAAGAACGATTCCCCGTTGAATCCGATAGGATATAATCCTTTGGGAAAATCGTTTCCCAAACGTGTAGCCATGCCGCCAGCCAGGAGGACAGCGGCAACGCGTCCGCTTTTGAGAGCTTTTTCGCCCAGACGGATTGCATCTGCCTGCGCTGGGTCGTCTCCGCGCCATCGATAGATTCGCTCAAAAGGTTGAGTGTTTTCGGCTATTTGCTGATAATTAATTGCTGACAAAATCGGATTCCTTTAGTTTGTCATAATTGCACTGATTATTATTGTATTTTGCCTTTTATAGTAGTATAAAACATCCAGGAGGAATTGTCAATAGAGAATAGGTACGCACAATAGACGCAAAGAATAATTCCGCATTCCGAATTCCAAATTAATTTTGCCCCCTATTGCAAAAGATAAAGAAGGATAGTAGACTAAAATATATCGAGTTTAATAATAACTCTGCGATGGTTGCTGGTAGTGTGTTTTTTAACATAACATAAGTTAATAAGAATAGGAGGGATCGTAATGAAGACGTATCGTCTTTTACTGCTTTTATGTTGTTGTGGTTTCGCATATATGACATCGAATGCCGCAGAACTGAAAATTCTCGTTCCAAACGTCTCACAAGGTCAGGCGTATCAGATCGCCGGGCAGGAGCTTCAAAAGTACTGGAATCAGATTACCGGGCAGACGCTCGATATTGTCAATCAATCCAACGGCGAGGACAGCTATCTGGTTATCGGGTCGGACGCGGTCAACTCGTTTGTTCGTCAGCTGGTTGAACGGAAAGTCATTCGCGATTTCCCGCTCAAAACGGCGTCTGACGAGTTCCGATTGCTGACAGTTAAAGACGGGGCTAGAATGCACCTGATTCTGGCGGGCGGACGCGGACGCGCGACGCTGTACGCGGTCTACTGTTTTCTGGAAATGCGCGGCGGCTGCCGCTGGTTCTGGGACGGCGACGTCGTTCCCCATCAAGACGCGATAGACATAACCGGTTTGGATATAACAGAAACGCCGCGGTTTTATTATCGCGGAACCCGGTATTTCGCCCATCGCGGGCTTCATCGATTCCAGGCGGAGCATTGGTCTTTGGACGACTGGAAACAGGAGATCGACTGGCTTGTCAAAAAGCGTCAGAACGTGTTCATGCTGCGTATCGGCATGGACGACGTGTTCCAAAAGGCGTTTCCCGACATCGTCGATTATCCCGACCCAGCCAAGCCGCTGCCGGAAGCGTTGTCCGGCTACGACAACCGTTCTCTGTTCTGGTCGCTGCAGTATCGAGGTCAACTCAGAAAGGCTCTGTTACAATACGCCTTCGACCGGGACTTGATGCACCCGGAAGATTTCGGTACGATGAGCCATTGGTACTCTCGCACGCCGCAGCAGTTTCTGGACAAAGTCAATCCGGAGTTTCTGCCCAACTATCGAGGACACGGTCTTCCAACGGCTTTGGTTTGGGATATTCGCCAGGACAAGTATCTCGATTTATACTGGAAGCTGACTCAGACGCATATCGACAATTACGGCAAGGCGGAGCTGTTTCACACTATTGGTCCGGCTGAACGACAATGTTACAAAGACCGGGAAGACAACTTGCGGCTGAAGCTGTACGTGTACCGTCGTTTGATTGACAACCTGCGTCAGCATTACCCGGACGCCCCGCTGCTATTGGCAGGCTGGGATTTTTTCTGCACTTGGCAGCCGCAGGAGGTTCGAGAGTTCACCAATCAGCTTGACCCGAATCGTTCGATTTTGTGGGACTACGAAGCCGACGCCGTCAGCGAACGCAACTTTACCAACTGGGACGTTATCGGCAGGTTCCCGTACACGTTTGGAATCTTTCAGGCGTACGAATCGGCAATGGACATCCGCGGGAACTATCCGCTTATCGAACAGCGTATGGCGATGGTTGGCGACGACCCGTTCTGCCGCGGGTATATTCTTTGGCCGGAGAACTCTCACTCCGATATTTTTCTGCTGAATTTCTTTACCGCCAACTCCTGGAAGCCGGGCAAGACGACTGACGAACTATTGGTCGAATTCTGCCGTGACAGATACGGGGATCAGGCGGACGAACTTTTACCGATATGGCGCAAGGTTTTGCCGATTTCTCAAATGCTCAACTGGCACAGCAACTTCGCCTTTCAGTTATGCAACACCATGAACGGAAACTTTAAGCCTCAAGACGCTTCCACCTGGAGAAGAACAAGCCAGGATCAGCTTCCCAAACTGGCAAGCGCGCCGGAAATCCTGACCCAGCTGGCGGACGTCGAATGGACGACTCCGTTTGTACATCGGGATTCCATTGACTTGGCAAGAACGGTTCTTGACCGTCTTATTACCGCCTCGAGAGTAACGCTTTTTGCCGCCATGAACGATTGGCGCGAAGGCAAAATTACAACGGAGCAGGCGCGGGCTAAAGTCAACGCTTTTTATGAACTGACGCAAGCGATGCACGATACGCTCGCCCTTCATTCGGACTATTCCATTTACGAAACCGTTGAGCAGATGAACAAAGTCGAGCCGATTGTCAATCCGAACTTCGACCGTGTCATTCTCGACAACGCGTCCTGTTCGTATTGTCGGACTCATCAGTATGAACTGATGCATACATGGTATATGCCGTGTATTAAAACAATTTGTGACTGGGCGAACGATCGGCTTGACCGAAACGACAAATCCGCTTTTACGCACCCGGACAGCTTCAAGAAAGTAGTCGATGACAAAAGAGAGGAAATGCTGTCAACGCCGTTAAAAGATCAGCATCCAACGCTGGAACGGACTCAAGAGAACTTCAAAGCCGTTATGCTCCGCGCCGCCAAAGCAGCAAGCGAACTGTTGAAGTAGCGGCGAGCCGCCGCTCCAGAGTAATTTCTGAGCGTCTATTTTACAGAGAATATTTTTACAGAGATTTGATTCGTTTTTCAAACCCAAGGAGGAAGTCATGAAACGAGTATTGACAAACGCTGTTGTATTTTGTGTTGCCGCTCTTTTGGTGGCGATTGTTCCTGCCGGCGCACAGGGTGCGGAAAAAACCTATGATGTTGCCAATGCGTCTTTTGAGGCGGCAGGCGACAACGGGGTTCCCGAAAGCTGGCGCGGCGATTCTAAAGTTTACTCTTTCGACCAAACGCAGGCTCATTCCGGCAAGGCGTCAATGAAATGGTCGAATGACGATCCTGAACGCTATCGGCTCTGCTCACAAACCGTTGACGTCAAGCCGGGAGAAGCGGTTGTTTTCTCCGGCAGGGTAAAAACTGAAAACCTGAAAAACGGCAAGGCGACTTTCTGTATGGAATGGTCTGACGCGAAAACCGGCTCGTGGCTGGGCGGCGCGTATGCGACAGGGATAAACGGAACCAACGATTGGACGCGCGTTTCCATGCACGCTGAAGTCCCGGAGGAAGCGAAAGAAGGCTCGATTCATATAACCTGTTATTGCACAAAACGTGCTACGGGAACCGCCTGGTTTGACGATATTGAGATCAAATCGTACATTCCCACGTTCTTTTCCGCCATGACAACAAACCGATACCGACATCAAACCGTTGGCGGTCCGGTTAAAGTTTTTGTTGGCGTTAACAATAAATTCTATAAAACGGATCTGAACGAACGTCCTGGACGGTTGGTCGTTTCCGGTTCAACGCTGGAAAAGGAAATTGTTCTCGCTCCGTCAGACGTTACAAGCGATTCCATAGAATTTACCGTTGATTCTGACGCGCTTCCCGTTGGCGAATATAAACTGGAATATCAAACCGTCAACCCAATTTCTGAAAAACCAGAAACAATTTCCAAGATGCTGTACAAAATGGCGCAGTTTCCGGAATGTAAAACCCGCATTGACGAACATCGCCGGTTTATCGTTGACGGCAAACCGTTCTTCCCGCTGGGTATGTATTTCGGAGCCGTTAAGCCGGAAGAACTGGAAATCTACGCGGATTCCAAATTCAATTGTTTGATGCCGTATCACGCGATAAGCAGGGAAGCACTGGATTTGTTACAGCAAAAGAATGTCCGCTGCATTTACAGCGTCAAAGATTTATACGTTGGTCTGCGCTGCAAGACGGACGAAGAAGGACGAGCTAAAACGGTGGAAATGATTAACGCTTTGAAAGATCATCCCGCCATTTTTGCCTGGTATATTAACGACGAATTGCCGCTGTCGATGCTGGATCAGTTGACAGGACATCGCGATTTGTGCGAAAGCCTCGATCCGGGACGTCCGACTTGGGTTGTGCTGTATCAGTACAAACAGATTCGTTCTTACGTCCCAACGTTTGACGTTATCGGCACAGACCCGTACCCGATTCCCTCCAAGCCGGCGTCGATGGCGTATGAGTACGCGAAATCGACGTACGACGGTTCTTTTGGCGCGCATGCGATGATTCAAGTTCCGCAGGCGTTCAACTGGGCGTCATACAAACACTCCAGGGAAGACAAGGAAAAACAAAGAACCCCAACCAACGAAGAGCTACGCAGCATGGCGTGGATGAACATCGCTGGCGGCGCCAACGGGCTGATTTTCTATTCCTGGTTTGATTTATGGAAGATGAGCAAGACTGTAGAGCAGGGCGGAACGGCTTTGGTTGCGGAACCGTTTGAAGAACGCTGGAAGAACCTCAAAGCGCTGGGCGAAGAGATTTCCAGCTGTTTCCCGATTCTTTTAGGCGTTGAAGATACAATGGCTGTTGTTCCCGCCAAAGATTCGGATGCGGCGGTTGTGTCGCGTCTTTATGGCGTTAACGGTTCAACATGGCTACTTGTTGTTAATACCAGCGACAAAGAAACAAAGTCGGCGGTTTATGAAATCCCCGCCAACGCGATTTTGGGCGAAACGAAACTCGGCTCGCCCGCAAAGCAGGAGGGAAATAAGATTCTGATTGACCTTCCACCTCTGGAACCGCGTTTGATTGAGGTGAGAAGTAAATAAGGACGCCATAGTGGTATGAACAAAAATAGAAGATTTGACCACTACGTACTCTTGCGAAGTGTGTGAGGTATTTTTTTGAAAATTTAAATCGTTTTATTATAATTAGACATATTATCAAAGAGAGATTGGAAAACCGGTGTTTAACAAGGCGATTCATTTTCAGCAAAGTCTTTTACGAAAATAACGTCGTCTTCCAATATCAGAATTGGTGAAGTATTACTGTTCAAACATCGTTCTAAAATGGTTAAATGCGATCGATAACACCCCCACGCTCCACCACCAACCTTCCACCAGTCTGGAACGCCAACCGTATCGCCAAGCGCCGCTTGAAAGAAATCGACTTTGCAAAACGGCCAGTCGATTTCTTTCAAATGATCAAGTAATCGCGAGCGTCGTCGTTTACCTGCTTCGTTATCCAATGAAATAACAAAAACCTGTTTAAAAAATTCTTTCATTGGTTATTCCATATAAAAGAATATAATATACCAAAAGTCTGACATTTGAAAGCCCGTTAATAGAATAGACCGTTGAAATACGGCGAACCGCCGTATCAACGCCCGTTCCAACGTCAGTAACTCTGTCGTGAATCATGCGTCCAAGGTTGTCGTAGCCGTACTGATTTAACCTTTAGCGTATTGCTGCCATTGATTCAAATCTAAAAGCTCTTCAAAAGAATAGAAATCGATAAGTTGATTATCTTCCATCCATTGTTTCCCATTTTCAGAAACAAAAATTGTCCGATTCCTCATAAAAGGGTTATCATACATTCCACCATAAAAGAAATCGTTGCCGTTCCATGAAGAAGGATCAATAGCTTTATAATAACTACTTTGGAAGATATCGTCCGACTTGGGAAGCATATTCAGATATTGCGGCAGAATTTCAATAAGTTTTACATTGGCGCCCACTTGGAAACTTAACCGATAAAATATCCCCATTTCAGCTGCCAATTTTTCATCGTGGACTCCACAAAGGATGTAATTCTCTGGTTCGTCGTATACTTCAGGATTGTCCCCAGGCTCCCAATCTTGCCAAAGCAAATTCACAATTCTCCCAATGGGAAGTTGATTAAAGCTGATGAAAGGAAATTTCTGTTCGATTTTGTGCTTCATACTATCTTGACATGCCAAAAAAGGCCAGCTTCCCATTGGCATTGTAATGGCAGGTACGAATGGTCCTGTACGATAGAGAATAAAATCATTCAGATCCATTGGCTCCAAATCCGGGTCAAATTCAGAATGAAAAACAGCATCTTCCGGTTCCTCTGGATTTAAGGAAGAAATATATTCTTTGTACTTAATACTCCATCCATGTACCAATGGGGTCATCATCGGGTCTGGATTATAGCAGGGAATCAGTTCATAAAACTTTGTCATAGTTTAACTCCTTGTTCTGTTATACCAAAAATATTACTTTTCATCAATTATATTCTTCTGAAAGATCGTCGCTGTGTAACCGCAAGGAAAAATGTGCCACCATCTATGGCCTATCCATGGACCACATTTACTAATATTTGCTGTATCTTTATTTATGCTCATAAGTTGTTTTAATTTCTTGATATTTGTCGAATAATACATTAGTGTTTCATCAACAAAAAAGCAATAAGCATTATTGCTATCTTTACTTAGCTTTAACAGTCTTCCTATATGTATTGCAATTTGTTCACCTATTGGAGAAATGCCAATATCGCCAATATTGGGTTGTATTTGAAAATGATTCAGACAAGAAGGGATAAACCAT
>JAZQDP010000218.1:0-2962 GCA_045546875.1 Thermoguttaceae bacterium
CTCTTTAAATGGCCACAAAAATTCATATCGATAAATACCGCCGTTGTTTGCGTTATAAACCAGAAAACCTTCATCGTCTCCGCATTCCAGGCCGCCGGTTCCCTGACCAAAAATGTAACAGTTCTCGACAGGAAAGCCTAACCGGTCTTCACGAAGCGGCTTAAACGGAAATCGAATATTGAAATCGCCGCGCTCGTATACGACATTTTCATTCTCTTTATAGTCTGGAAATAACCGGTCAACGGTTACCGAGTCGTTATCAAAGACTTCACGATAGAAATTGAAGGCGCTTTGGTCAATCGCCTTGCCGTAACAATTCTCAAGCTCCTGCAGTTCATCAGAATCCAAAATCTCGTCTGCGTTTTCCGATAAGTTCTCGCCGCCGTTTATTTCGGACAGTCCAAGCTTGTTCAGCAGTTCTGAAAACGAATCCGCAACCTTAAACGTCTCGACAAACGGGCTTTGATAATAAAAGCCCTTCTTCTCCGGAATATACAACAGAACTTCATTGGGCGGATTGTTTTGATCGTCCAGCCGCTCTGCAATCATAAACGCGTTCCCGTATGGTTCAGGGTTGGAAAACGCCAAATGAATTTTCGCATAGAAATCGTTGACGTTTTGTATTGAATTCTGATACGGACTAAAATGCAAGTCGTTGTTCTCAATTTGCTCAAAATTGTTTTCAAAAAACGACTTCACATCTTGCCTGTCGTCGGCGCTGAGCGTTTCCAAAAAATCGGCGTAAGATAAAGACATTTGCGTTCTCTCCTATAGTAATAGAAAACATTCTCTCCTTATTCCACGTACAAAACCCAGTCGGCGTCGTTGGGCTTTTTCGGAAGCGCGACGGTTCCGGATTCTGAAACAGTCAGCGTTACCGGCGATTGCTGAGCGCCCGTTTGAGGGTCAAACCAGACGGCTGTTACAACGCGCCCGGGAGCGAGGTTCGCAAGCGTTCCGGTTTCCGTTCCAGTCGAATAGAAATAGAAAACGAATCGCTTTGCCTGTTCGTGAGCGGCAACGGCGAGGCGCCGTTCCCAGTTCGCGCTACCGCGCGGTTGCCTATAACCGCTCCCGTTGGTCGCTTGCATTAATTCCGAATTATCCTTATCCGGTTCGTACGCGGCAACGTAAAAGACCTTGGCTCCCGGCATGAAACGCATTTCCCCGCCGGAAAATTCCGGGACGAGTTTCCACCATTCATGCTCAATGAGGAACTTTTTCATGTGCCCCATCTGGATTGCGGAGGGAAGCTCTAACGCCTCTGGCCATTTAATCGCTTTGTCTTCCGGCGTAACAGCTGAAACGCCGTCGTGCCGGGACGTTGTGTTCATGTCGTACGTACTTTGATAAAGCCAAATATCCTCCGCGCCGTAGCCGTAGCCATATAGCCCGGTTAGATACGCATACCAGCCTTGGGCGCGGGCGCCAAAGTCTTTCGTCCACAAATAGCAGTATTTGCCCTCGTATAAAACCGCAGGCTTGCCCTGTCCGTCGTTCCAGAAATCTTTCGGCACGCTCAAATCAAACGGTCGGTTAAGCGGGTGAGACCACTGAACGCCGTACCACGTATGTCCCGGAACGTTTTGGAAAAGAGACGGGTGAATATTTTTCCCGTTGCCGGTTCGAGTTACGTGCCCCATCGCGTTTTCCTGATGAGCGGTAATCGGATGACGATACGGGTCGTATTGATACAGCCACTGACAAACCTTGACATACGGGTTGTTGTTTCGGTCGAACTTGCCGTAGAAATCGTCGTCCACTTCCTGCCCCAGCGTCCAGAGAACCGGGTACGCGCTGTACCGGGCGACCCAATATCGGGACAGCCGTTCCAGATAGGCGTCGTTATGCTCAATCGCCTTCATCTCGTTCGGAAAGAAGAACTGTGCGTTGGCGTGTACGAGTCCCTTTTGAGCGATATATGCAAAGTACTTGTCCATTTTCTGGAACCCCTTAACGTCGCAAGAAGAAATGCCGTCTGAATAATCTATCCCAATTTTGTCCGGGTCAGACAGATAAACGGAAATGCCGATCGGTTCAGACTGATAGACCGTAAATCCCTGCTCGACGCGGCGGTCGACAATCGTTTTGAAGTGAGATTTCGTCGGCGCCTCGCCGACTTGGGAGTTGATTTCCTCTTGCGAGCCACGAGAATCAAAGCGACCAACGGGAGCGCTTTTTGGCAAACGCGCGGTAGCGCGGTCTGGGAGCGGCGCCTCGCCGTCGAATTCCTCTGCCATCATGCTCCAGTGCGTGTCGCCCAGATAGAAAAACGGCGTCCCGTCGGCATAGACAAAGTACTTCAAGCCTTCTTTTGTGGTAACAAAACCGCGGCGATAAATTTCCAAATCGCCTTCGTACGGAACCGCTTTGAGACTGCCCGATTTGCCGTTCAGCCCAGCGTCCTCTTTGCAACTGGTTTTATACGTCCAAACGCCCAGTTCCGTTGGGGCGAATCGAACGCGCCAGACTTTTCCGCCGTCCCAAAATGCGGGAACGTTCAAAACCGTACCTGATTCAGACGTAAACGCGACGTCAAGCGTTACGTCGTTGAACGCCTGCGCTCCCGACAAGGTCAGTTCCTGATTGGACGCAGGTATCTTCGAATCCGGCTTGTTCGTAGGCATAACCTCGTCCTTCTGCCCGTGCGGCTTCGCACCCGACCAGTCTTTTTCAGAATGGAATTCAAACTCCGTTGCCGTCCAGATCGGAACGAGCTTTTCTTCTCCGTAACATACGGAAGCAATCGCAAATAAAATCAATGTTAATAGAGGATAGTGGTTTTTCATAATATAACTCCTTGGTGGGATATTAGGGGGTAGGGAATAGGGGGGATTTTTATTCTATACTGAAACGACTTGAGTTTTTCCGATGTTAAGCCTCTAGTTGCTAGCTTCTAGCTATTAGCTTGATAAATCTGATTCGTGCGTTATCGCAAGAAATAGGGATAACCAAGCTAGCG
>JAZQDP010000219.1:0-2582 GCA_045546875.1 Thermoguttaceae bacterium
GAATAGGGAGTAGGGAATAGGGAGTAGGGAATAGGGAGTAGGGAATAGGGAGTAGGGAATAGGGAGTAGGGAATAGTTTAATTCGGAATGCGGAATTACGCATTCCGAATACCCCTTCTTTCAGAAGTACATCTGTACAGACATTGTAAATACGTTGACGTTTCCTGACTTGTTTAACTCTCCGTATTTGTATTGGTTGTTGGAAAATACGTAGTCAAACACAACGCGGAACGTTTGCGTCATTTGCCAGTTTAAGCCAATTGTGTGATCGTAGCAAATCCCCACTTTTGA
Organism: Thermoguttaceae bacterium; assembly: GCA_045546875.1. Taxonomy (GTDB): domain Bacteria; phylum Planctomycetota; class Planctomycetia; order Pirellulales; family Thermoguttaceae; genus RUG11551. The sequence goes on from JAZQDP010000219.1 coordinate 292, forward strand.
CTGCTCCGGCGCGGCGACGAGCGGCATCTGTCGGTAATCAATCCAGCTGAATCGGTAGCAAAGCTGCCACGCTCCGAGACCGGTTTTGAAAACCCCGTTTTCGCAACGGCGGACAAAATCCTCATTCGGCTTGATATACGTCAGTATGCCTCTCTGTTTAGAGTAGTTGAAATGTTCGCCGGTGAGCAGATAGCTTAACGCCACGTATCCGCCATGGAACGCGAAGTCGCCTAAATCTCTGTTTTTAAGCTTGATGTAGTTGTATTCCGCCATAAGCGCAAACGATTGATTGGTAAAAATCAACTCTGGCGAAACCATAAGCACGTCAGTTGTGCCGGCAAAAGCGTCTGTGCCGATGCAGTGGTTGCCCAAATCGCCTTCCGGTTTTGTTCTCCAGTTTAGGCTCTCGTTGGGGTTCAATGACTTATACGTTAGAGAGCCGCCAAAATGGAGAATTCTTCCGCAATCGGGGCAGTCCAATAACCGATAGACGTATCGAGCCGTTACGCCTTCACCCGATCTGACGTCGGACGAGGAGTATTCGTCGTCGTAATGTTTATGAATGGAGTCAGAAACGTTTTGGAAAAAGCCGATAGCCCATAGATGATTTGCTTTTTGCGACCCGTTGCTTGCCATCACGCCCAGCGCGCGGTTTTGCATGTACGAACTGATGCCGGACATGCTTAACGGTCGGTCGTTAAACCACATTTGATGGACGCCGATAAGCTGTTCGCAGCCAGAGGGTTCTTTGAAATACCCGACGCGCAAATCGTACAGAATCGGCAATTCCTTAATTTCAAGAAAAACGTCTTTAAACGCTACCGCAGAGGGCGCCAGGTCAAAGTCGGCTTTGTATTCAAACTGTTTATACGACCCCGCAACGCCAATCCACGCCCGGCGCAGTTCGGTTCCGTTACGCATGTTGCCGGCGCGCTGTATGGAATCCTCGTTTTGGCTGAAGTAATCGGCTTCGTATTGAAGACGACCGGTTACTTTCAAGGACGGCTTTTGAGAGTCCGCTTCTTTCTTTTTTGCCGCCTTGTCTTTTTCCTCTTTAAGCTGTGATTCCAGCGCTTTAAGACGTTCGTTTACCGCGTCCCAGTCATTTTGAGAAACGTAAAATTTTGAATCAGACGGCGAATCTGCCGGTTCAACCGATTCCGCGGATTCAACATATTCGGAGGGGGCGTCTGTAACGTTCTGAGCCAACGCCATGGAGGAAAACAAAACGACAAGCGTTACAAACGCAATCGATGCAAGCCAATTGTGTGGATAAACGATGGTTTTCATTTTCGATTTATGCCTGTTGGTATGCTATTAAACCGTTTTTCCTCTTGTAAAGATTTACAAGGAAGGATATGATATAACGTTATACTGAAACGACTTGAGTTTTTCCGAAATTAAGCCTCTAGCTGCTAGCTATTAGCTAATAGCTCATTTTCGGAAAATTTCAAGTGGAAAAAGTATAAATCCATATTCATCGGCTTGACCCGATAAATATGCCTTTTTCGATAATCGGCATAATCGCTGCAATTAGTTTAGCTGTTATTAGCAGATTATTCCAAAAAATCGGTAGAATCGTTACAGACGGATTTTTCAATGAGCAGATTATACAGATACTTTAATATATTTCGACTTGGCAGGATGTTTCGCCGTTCGTACCCGAATTATTGTCTAATATTTTTGATAATATTTATCTTTAGTTTGTTTGTCCGCGGGGATCGTCGGCTGCCCAATAATCGGCAAACCGTTTCGGAGGGGGTGTATCAGGTTGAACGGGTTGTTGACGGGGATACGCTTTTGCTTACGAACGGCATTCGGGTTCGTCTTCTCGGGATTGACGCGCCGGAATCTGTCAAGCCCTCGTCGCCGGTTGAGCCGTTCGGGCGGGAGTCGGCGGAATACGCTCAGCAAGCGATTTCGTATTGCGGGAACCGGGTTTTTATACGTCTTGACAACGAGCGGTTTGATAAATACCATCGTCTTTTGGCGTTTGTGTTTTTGGGCGATTCAGACGACAGCCGGGTTCCTCTGCTGAACGAAGAGCTGGTTCGCGCCGGGCTTGCCAGAGCGCAGACGCAGTACAACTATTCCTCAGCAATGAAACGGCGGTTGATCAATGCGCAAAACGAAGCGAAATACTATCGCCGGGGAATATGGTCAATTTCAGAGAAGGGTGCGTTCAAAATTGGGGGGCAAGATATAGATGGGTTTTGATGATGCGAAGCGTTAAAAAATCCAGCCCTGAAAGGGCGACATCTCTATAACCGGCAGGCGTAAGCCTCCGGGTG
>JAZQDP010000220.1:0-6228 GCA_045546875.1 Thermoguttaceae bacterium
TTTTTATGTCAGAGTTTCAGCAATTTTTATAAAAAAAGCATTGGGATAATATATCCCAACGCCTTGGTATCTTGTTAGAAAGGGTGGAAGAGGAGATTCGAACTCCCGACATTCGGAACCACAATCCGACGCTCTATCCAACTGAGCTACTTCCACCGTATTGCTCCTAAAAGGAATCAATTATTGTACGTATTATAGAGATTTCCTCTCGTTCGTCAAGGGAGGTTAAAACGCCTATTGCTTGGCAGAAACCTGTCCCATGCGCTTGTAATGCCAAAGGTTTATATTCAAAAAAAGGGCTCGTTTGCCAATCTGGCAAGCGGCTCTATTGCGGCGATCTTTTCAGAAATTCCAACGGGTCTTCGCTTGTCGGGTCAGCAACGCGAATTACCGTATCTCCGTTGATCACGTCTTCAAGTATTGACCCAATCGCCTCTTTTCTCCAACCCTTTTCCAGAATCGGTTCTGAGATGTTTAACTCCGGTCGGACTTTCCATAACACCCATTTTTTGATGTCAGATTGATTGCCAACCAAATTTAACCCCAGCTCTTTTTGCTTGCAGATAATTCCTAATGCCGAATACAGCAGTTGCGCTAAAACCGTCATTTTGCAAGACTGCTCGTGTTCCTTTAGTTGAGGCAATTCATCTTTTGGAAGATTCAAGGCGTACTTAATCGTTTCGGAAATAGAATCCAGAATTCCAGCATACGAAGGCTGCATAAAATCGCGCGTTTCTTTAATTCGTTCGATGTCGTAAGACTTCTTTTTTGCCAGATCCATAATCAAGTCGTCACGAAGAATCCTCTTTGCCGAACAGTCCGCCAATTTCGCTCGACGTTCTCTCCAGAAGAATAATTCTCTGGCAATTGCCAAGCCTCTGCGGTCTAAAGTAGAGTTAAGGGCAATGCGTTCCCACCGATCCGGACCGTTTTGCCAGAGCATTCTTTCTTTCCAGGCGTCGATTTCTTCTTCATACCATTGCCAGCGCCCCATCTTCTCGATTCGTCCGCCGATGATCGTTCGCATAGAATATAAATATTGAACGTCGTCCAAGCCGTAAACGAGTTGCGATTCTTTGAGCGGTCGACGAGTCCAGTCTGTTCGGGTTTCCGTTTTCGGCAACTCAATATTGAGAACCCGGCTAACAAGATTCGCGCAGCCGGCTGGATATTCATATCCAATTAACCCTGCCGCAATTTGAGTATCAAAGATTTTTTTCGGCAAAGCGTCAACTTCTCGAAGGCAGAATTCCAAATCCGCTCGCCCATCATGAACGATAGTTTCGTGTTCCCCTTCCGCCATAACATTCCAAAAAGATTGCAGACTGGGAAACGCAAACGGATCCAAAATGGCGCTGCCAGATTCATACGCAAGCTGAACCAGACACAACTGCGGTTGAAAATGGCGTTCTGAAACAAATTCCGTATCCAGAGCAATCCAGCGGCTTTCTTCCAAAGCTGAAAGAAGCCGAAAATAAGCCGCTCGATTGTCTACGTAATTTATCATAAAAGGATTATCGCTCGCGTCTGAGATTAAAGCGTTTCAGACGCGAGTCAATCAGTCAAATTAATTACAGGAAAAGAAACGTCATTGCAAGGAAAATCGGAACGAGGATGCAGACGCTGTACGCCATGTACCCAAAGAAACTGGGCATTTTCACGCCAGACTGTTCTGCAATCGCCTTAACCATAAAGTTTGGCCCGTTGCCGATATAGGTCATGGCTCCCATGAAAACGGCGCCTAAACTGACAGCCGCCAAAAGGGGAGCGATAATTCCGACCCCGCCGCCGGCTTCTGTGCCTTTAACGATATCCTTGTCAAGAGCGTCCTTTTCCTTTTGCAGTTTCTCTTTTTCTTCGCCACTGGCGGCAGCAATTTTGGCTGGAAGAGCGTGCGCTTCTTCTTTGCAAACCGCTTTACCGGTGTTATAGAACACAACGTATGTTGGGGCGTTGTCCAAAACGGAAGACAGAGAACCGGTCGCCCAGAAGAACTTGTGGGTGTCGGTAGCGGCAAAGCCCATTTCTCCACCCTTGACGTTAAGGATCTGAAGCGGAACCTGCATGCAGATAAAGATGCCGAAGAACAAGGCGGCAACTTCCAGAATGGCTCCGTAGTTGAACTCGTTTTCCTGACGAACCTGTTTGCTGCCAAAGAGTAAGGAAAGGGCAACCAACGCCAACTGGCAAACTTCTCGCATGTATGCCGGCGGGGTAAATGAGGTTCCGGGAACCGCCTTCGACGGGTCTAACAACGCGACGCAAAGGACGATGCCAAGCAGCAGCAATCCGTTGGGCCACAGACCGGAAATACGCAGCGGTTCAATTTCCGCTTTATCCTTGGCAATGTCGCCAAGAGTTTCTTTCGGATAGGCAATGAAGCTGTCCCAGAGGAAGTACAGAGCCAGCAGCAGTCCGTTGACGAACAGCCATTCTTTCCACAAGCTAAACGTCCACATAAACGGAACGCCGCGGAGGTATCCGAGGAACAGAGGCGGGTCGCCGATCGGGAGCAGGCAGCCGCCGCAGTTGCATACGCAGAAAATAAAGAATATTACCGTATGTGCAACGTATTTACGCTGTTTGTTTGTGTTGAGCAACAATCGGATAAGCAGCATTGCCGCGCCGGTGGTTCCGATAAAGCTGGCAAGGACGGCGCCGATAGCCATAATCGTTGTATTGACAATCGGAGACGCTTTAAGGTCGCCGGAAATGCGAATTCCGCCTGCGATGGTAAACAGGGCAAACAGAAGAACGATAAACGGAACGAAGTCGTTAAAGAAGGCGTTGCAGAAGATCGCCCAAGCGATTTGCCATTGGAATCCGCCCGTCGGTTCGTATTCGCCATGGAAGAACGACCACTCGCATTCTACCGGGAAATCGCACATAAAGGCGTAATAAATTAACGTGAGAAATCCAAGAGCCGACGCGACTTCAAATCGGTGAAGGTTGCTTTCCCACCAGTGTTCGGTAAACGGAACGAGCGGGAAAATAGCAATTGCAAGAAGCAACGCCGCAAAGGGAATGATCATCCAGTACGGAGGCATGATCGGACCCTCTTCCTTTTCAGCGGCAGGCGCTTCAGCAGCGGACGTTTCAGCTGCGGGGGTTTCGGCATTAGCCTGTTTTTTCACGGCAGGTACCGGAGTCGCCGTTGCAAACGGTTCCTCGTCGTCATCGCCCAAAACGGTTTCAGCCGGTTGAGCTTCCGCTTCTCCGCCAGCAGGGGTTTCGGTTGCAGCAGGTTGAGCAGTCGCTTCTCCGTTAGCAGCGGTTTCGGTTGCAGCAGGCTGAGTAGTCGCTTCTCCGCCAGCAGCGGTTTCGGTTGCCGCAGGCTGAGCAGTCGCTTCTCCGTTAGCAGCGGGTTCGGTTGCAGCAGGCTGAGCAGCCGGTTCTTCATGATGTTTGGGGAAGAATGCGCTCTTGAAAGCGAGCAACAGCGCAAGATATAAAACAATTACTCCGAAAATCGCAAAAATGACAGGCTTGTCATTTCGAACCGTTTCGGCGCCAGTTTCATGGCTCATAGGTTGATTCCTTTCTTAAAAATTGTTTTAGGGGAACAACTGGAGGTAAAATAAACGTCAAAGAAAACGCTATTCTTGACTTTATACATCCATTATCTACGCTAAAACTATATATTATTCCAGCGAAAATTCAAGGGGGAGCGGCAGAGGAATTCAGAACGCAGGCGCGCGGAACTCGGAATTAAACAAGACGTTATTAATGTACACCCCTGGCAAACGATTCGTACACAAATTGACGTTTTAGGCGAATTTTCACTGTTTTAAAAATGAAACTTTTCTCTCTGGACAAGATTATCTAAATTTGATATAGAATAAAAAATCAATAGCTATTTGAGGAAATATACCATGAATAAATATTATATCGCAAGTGCAATTATACTAACAATCGGCGTTTTGACGGGGTGTCAAAACTGCGGTTATAAAACTGCGCATTCAGCGCAGTATCAAACGCTTGTAGGCAAAACCCGGCTTGAATCGCCTCAGACATCCAATCGCTGCGGTTGCAGTACTACGATGTTGGCGAACAACGGTCAGCCTACCCCGGCGCAGTACGGCGCTGTGTACCCGTATGATCAATACACTCCCAACGGATGGTATAGACAATATACAGGTCAGCAATACGCCGGTCAGAGCGCCGCGGAGTCTGTTTTATCGTCGTTGCCTGCTCAGGAAACGCAAACAGCAGACGCGCAAGAGCCGTTGCACTGGCGACGCGTTACGGAAGATGAACAGCAGTACGCTCAAACGCCCCCGACAGCTGCGGCGGCAGGCGTGGCGTCGGCATTAAGCAACCCGGCGTTTGGCGCGCCAGCCCCGGCGCCCAGAGTCGCCCCCGGCTACCCAGCGCGTCCACCGCATCCAAGCAGAGGTTCGTATACGACTCAGCCGCTGTACCCGGTTTACGAACCCGGTCAAGCGCGCCCAGCGTACCCTCCGCAATCTTATCCGCCCTCTGGAACTTACCCGCCTTCCGGATATTATCCGCCCTCGACGTATCCACCGCGGTCGCCATACCAGAGAGATCCGTACCCAATGCGAGGCTCGCACCAGGCGTCTGCGTCAAGCCCTCGACATAAAAAACATCATAATTCAAACGACCCCAATTCGTATAACGGCTATTCGTCCAACCCTGATTCCTATGCTGGAACCAACGCGACGCCGGCATCCGACAATTACAGAGATAACAGCTACGGTCAAAACGGTTATGCTCAAGACAGCTATGGTCAGAATAGCTATGGACAAAACGGCTACGGTCAAGACAGCTACACTCAAAATGGCTACGGTCAAGACAGTTACGGACAAAACGGCTCGTATGCGTCGCCGGATTCCTATTCGGGAACGGATTCGTATTATTCAACGCAGGTATATCCAAACGAACAGACCGCTCAAGCGTCGGGAGATTACCAGCCCTTTGCGTACCCGCAAACGCCGGAATCCTATCAGTCTGCCGCTGCCGTTCAAGGCGCGACGGGAGACGCTGGAAATGCCGCATTGCCTGCGTTGCCCAATCCGCCGGTAGCTCAAAATTATCAATCTGATCCGCAGAACAACGCGACCGCTCCAATGACGCCTCCGCAAATACCGGCTCCCCCAACGGCTGGCTCTGACGCTGCGCCCAGCGCCAAGGGACAAACCAATCTGCCTGCGCCGCCGACTACGACGTCTCCCGCAATTGATCCCAACGCCTTGCCGACGCTGACGCCGCCGGAAGTCCCGTTATAATATTGTCATTGAACGTAATTTATACCGATTCAAATGGATTTTGAAGTCAAGCTGACGGATATATTTGAAGGTCCAATGGACTTGTTGCTCTATCTGGTTCGTAAACATGAACTGGATATTTGCAACTTGCCTCTGAGCCGGATAACGGAGCAGTATCTGGAATTTATAAAAATTCTGGAATTTCTGGACTTCAATGAAATTGGCGAATTTATATGGGTTGCCGCGCAGTTGATTGAAATCAAATCCCGTCAGATTTTGCCGGACGCAGAAGCAATCGAACAGGACGAAGTCGATCAAGACAAAACAAATTTCATCGAGCATCTGATTGAGTACAAAAAATACCGTGACGCCGCCGCCGATTTGGAACAGTGTCGAGAACAGATGCAGCACAATTATCCGCGATTGGCAAACGATTTGCCGTCTCGAGCGCCCAAAACCGCTTCCGAACCAATCAAACGCGTCGAATTGTGGGACTTGGTAAGCGCATTTGGACGAATTGTTAAAGAATCGCAAGTTGATCCGCAAAGCCGAATCGTCAACAAAGAACCGCCGATTTACGTCTACATGCAGAAAATTCAAGAGAAACTCAAGACGCAGGGATCAACAACGTTCTCGGAACTGTTTCTGCCCGGCATGAAACGCACCGCTCTGATCGGCACCTTTCTCGGAGCGATGGAACTGATTCGGCATTTTGGCGTTCAAGCGCAGCAGTACGAACTCTTTGGAGAAATCTGGATATCTAAAGGGGAACACTGGACGGAAAACCTGGACTTGTCACAGGTTGACGCCTACGGTTCCTCCCCGACGCAAGCCGTTTAAGCTCTTAAATTAAACAAGGTTCATCCGACGCGTTCGCGCCTGGTCAGTCCGTACACGGATTTGACGGATTAAACGGAGCGTGAAGCCGCGCGGGCGGAAAGGACGAGGTTATGTCTCCGAAGACGCTGGTTTTGGAGCTACCCACTTCCAATCAGGAACC
>JAZQDP010000221.1:0-5503 GCA_045546875.1 Thermoguttaceae bacterium
AAACAGGAACTAAGCCAACGCTCGTTCCAGTTTCAAAACCGTCTTTTTGAGCTAATCTGCTCCTTCGTCTGTTATTGGACAGCTACAGGATAACCCCGCTTCCCAATAGCCAATGCGCCAAGCGTTAGAGTTTTTCTTTAAATTCTTTAATGCTACCGCAAGTTGAAGCGTCAATAACAAGCGACAACAAGACAACTTCATCATTGATGGATTCGACCTGTTTTTTTATGCTGCCTGGAATCTTCCCAAAACGAGCTTCCAATACAGCAATAATCATTCTGCGACGATCTTTGCGGCGCTCTTGCTCAATACCTTGCTCAATACCTTGCTTGACGCCCTCTTGGATGAGCTGTTGGGCCATGGTTACTCTCATTGTATCTACTCCTTCGTCTGAAACGGGATAATTGTCATGTATGTACGGGACAAATTGATATGGGTTGACTGTTGAACCATCCACGAAATAACGAATTGTAAACTTGGCAAATCGGGCGTACTCCGGATCTTCTTTGACGTGCGGGAAAATTCGCTTAAAACAATCCTCAACGCCGCTGAAACGATCGTTATCCAGAAAAACCTGTTTGAGTACTCTTAATACGACGTTGAGCCGCCATTCGTTCGGGTCGTCCGGCAAGTTTTCAAAATCGATTTTATTCAAATCGATAATAATCGGTTCGTAGTTCAATTCCTGTTTTTCCAGCCCCTTGACAGGATTGTAAAGCTGACTCAACCGCGTCGCTCCTGTATAAGGAGATGTTCCATGATGAATTATAATCGGAATTATCGTCGGAAGGACAAAATTTTCCGACTTTTCTTCAAAATCGTCATCGACCAGCTTTTTCTTTTTGTTCTTTTTCCCCTTGGGCGACGCCTGAAACAGTTCCTGCATCATATAATAGCCCAACTGAAGAATTGCCCAATGGTCGTCGTAGGACTTGTGTTCAATCAGTACAACCGCCTGAAGCGTTCTGGACGGGTCGTCTTTGAATGGAACTGTATACTTAACATCGGCATACGTTTCCTTAAAAACGTTGTCGTCAAAGACGCGCCTTTTTTCGACTACCAGCTTATCCAAATCCAGCAACGACAAAACTGGCTTGCCCTTTAGTACATACTTCAAAAAGGCTATAGCCAACGACTTGATACGCAGATGCTCTCCGGCATACTGGTCGTGAGGATGAGTCAACTTTTTTTGTAAATCGAAATCAGGAACTTTCTTTACTCGTTTTGGGGCGTTTCGTTTTGAATCTGCCATCTTGAATTTCTCCCGACGCAAAATATACGTCTTATATGTGAATTCTAACACGTCAAAACGCTTTTGTCAAGGATTGTCTTCGATTTGTCTATCTTGCCCAATTCTCAACGCGCTTTACGCCAACGCTCGTTCCAGTTTCAAAACCGTCTTTTTGAGCTGAGGGTCTGTTTCGACCAGGCGCGTAAAATTCTTTAGCGAATGAATAATCGTCGAATGATCTCGCCCCCCCAGGTAATCCGCCAACTGTTCCAAAGTAAAACTTCCCAGCTTGCGTCCCAGATAAACAACCGCCCCTCGGGTTAAAACAGAAGTTTTTCTTCGTGATGAACTTTTCAAATCCGCCAGGGTGATGCCAAACTCTTTTACCGCCATTTTTGCGATGTCATGAATTTTTAACGGCTCTCTGTCCGGTGCGGTTTGAGCCGCCCAGATAGCAAGGTGCGCTTCGGTAACGCCGTTTTCGATTGTTTCCGGTTCTGCCAGAGCTTGACGATACCCCAAGTCCAGACGAAGCAGTTCGCCTTTAACGGACGTAATCGATAAATGCCCGCGGGAGGCAACCCAGGACGCGATGAACTCTGCGCTTTCCAACGGCAAGAGAAGGCTTTGCAGCATATTCAGAGCGTACGCCCGGCACAGTTCCTCGTCTGGCGACTCGGTTTTGACAATTATACCGCTTTGCATCCGCTTGACAAGTTTTGGGTTCCACCCTTCCGCCTGTTCGTCTTCGTTGACCGACATCAACACAGGCGCCTGCTTTTCCGCCAACATGTCAAGCGCATAAACCAGCTCTTGCTGCGTTTCGGGATAGGCAAGCAACTGCTGAACGTCTGTAACAACCAGAAGCCGCAGCGAACGCAGACGTTCGTCGAACTCGGAAAACGTTCGCGTAAGCTGAGCGTTACGAAATTCCCGATGAAAATCCGGCGCTGTTATATATAACGTTTTCGCGCGCGAATGCGTTCGCACCCACGTCCAGTAAACGCTTGAAAGCCAACCGGTTTTCCCGGTATGAGTTGAACCAACCAGTGTAATCGGGAACCAGTCGGCATGTTCTTCTACAATTGACCTGTCGGGATTAATCAACGCAGACGTTAGCGGCGCAAGGAGATAGTTCGAGCGGCTAAAGAAGAACGGCACGCTCTTCCACGCCCTCACTCCGCCGCCGTCCTTAAACGTCGGTATCGACAGGTCAATTTGAGTTGTCATAGTAAATGAGCTACTAGCTATTAGCTACTAGCCATTAGCTTGGGTATTGTAGTTCTCAGCGTAAAATTTTAAAGCCTGTAGCTAAAATCACAAAGCTAGAAGCTAGTAGCTAAAAGCTCATACAAACTTTGTCATGCCCGGCAGGGGAACGCTGTACATATTCTTAACCGGGGCGTAGGTAACGCCTTCAATCGGAACGCACGGCGGAACGGCGTCTGGCGTGTAGTCGGACGGAGCCAAAACCTTCGGGGAATTGAGAACCTGTTCCCAGGAAAGCTTCTGACCGGTATAGCACGCTTCTCGTCCGAGGATTGCCATCAACGTGCTGTAGGACGAATATTCAACGCAGTTCACCGCTTTGCCGTTGCGAATCGAATCGTACATGGCAACGTGTTCTTCAACGTGTCCATCTCTGACGCGTTCTTTTCGGTTAAAGTTCCACAGAACGTTGCCGTTGAGGTCGATAATTCTGTATTCCATCGCGCTGGCGTGACCTTTCGTTCCCAGAATGCGGCACTGCATTTCGTTAAAACAGCCGTTAATCTGACGGCAGAACGAATGGACTTTAACGCCGTTGGGATAATCGAACGTAACGCTCATCTGGTCGTAGATGTCGCCGTAGGCGGGCTGATCGACTCGAACGGAACGCGCTCCAAGCCCCCACGCCGACTGCGGAAGACCGATAATCCAGTTCGCCTTGTCGAGCGTATGAACGTGCTGTTCGACGTTGTAATCTCCGGAAAGCCACGTAAAGTTGTACCAGTTACGGTTCTGGAACATCATTTCGGTGTCCTGCGGCTGACGAGGACGAGTCCAAAGACGTCCGGTCAGATACGAGCAGGCGATTTCGCGAACCTCGCCGATCATACCGTCAAGAACGCGGTTCATCGTCTCGACAACGCGTCTGTCGTAACGGAAGTGAAGCCCTGACATAACGGTCAAGCCCTTTTCCGCCGCCTTCTTGCCGGTTTCCAGAAAAGCGCGAATGCCGGGCGCGTCGACGCCGTTGGGCTTTTCAAAGAAGACGTGTTTACCCGCTTCAACTGCGGCGGCAAATTGCATCGGACGATAATGCGGGGACGTTGCCAGAAGAACGACGTCACAGTTTTCGATAACGCCTTTGTAGTTGTCGAACCCGGAAAAAACCGTGTCCTGAGTCGCCTTGCAGCGGGGATTTCTCTTGTATTGATCAAACGTTCGCTGAGCGGTTTCGGGAAACAGGTCGCCAAAAGCGGTAACGACTGTATTGGGATCCGCTTCGAGAGTGTTCGCCAACGCGCCTCGACCGCGTCCGCCGCAGCCAACCAGACCAACGCGAAGCGTATCCGACCCGGCAGCGTGAGCGCTTTGGGCTATCGAAAGAGCGCTAACAGCGGCAGCCCCAACAGCTGCGGTTTTCAAAAATTCACGGCGATTTGTCATATAAACTCCTTTTTACAATGATAAAGGCTGGGAATTCTCTGGGAATCTTCCGGGAAATTACTGGGAGCTGGTGAGTAATTCTTTCCCAGAAACATCCCATAGTCTCCCAAAATCTTCCAGCGATTTTACAGAACAATCTAAAAAAGAGCGGAGAGGCAATCGTTGAACAGCAAAATGCTTAAAACGGATTCTCCCCTCTGCTCTTTTGGGTTAAATAGCAGCTATAAAAGCAGTTCTAAATCACACAAACTTGGTAACGCCCGGCAGCGGAACTTCGTACATGTTCTTAACCGGTTCGTAGGTTGCGCCTTCGATTGGAGCGCATGGCGGAACGGCTTCCGGCGTGTATTCTTTCGGAGCCATAACCTTCTGGGAATTGAGAACCTGATCCCAGCCGAGCCGCTGTCCGGTATAGCACGCTTCGCGTCCCATAACGCCCATGAGGGTGCTGTAGGAAGAGTATTCGACGTCGTTCTTCGCTTTACCGTTGCGAATCGAATCGAACATTGCAACGTGTTCTGAAACGTACATGTTGCAGCGGGATTCTGCTCGGCTGGCTTTCCAAATGGTGTTGCCTTCCAGGTCGGTAATTCTGTGTTCGCCCAACGCGATAGCCATACCTTTAGAACCGAGGATTTTGCACTGGTTTTCGTTGAAGCAGCCATTGATCTGACGGCAGAACGAATGGACTTTAACGCCGTTGGGATAATCGAACGTAACGCTCATCTGATCGTAGATGTCGCCGTAAGCCGGCTGAGCAACACGGAGCGTTCTGGCGCCGCAGCCCCAGGCGGATTGAGGAGCGCCGAGAATCCAGTACGCCTTGTCAAGCGTATGAACGTGCTGTTCGAGGTTGTAGTCGCCAGACAGCCAGGCGAAGTTGTACCAGTTGCGGTTCTGGAACATCATTTCGGTGTCGCCTTCTCTGCGCGGACGAGTCCAAAGGCATCCGGTAAGGTACGTACACTGAATTTCGCGAACGTCGCCAATCATGCCTTCGAGAACTTTGTTCATCGTGGCGACAACGCCGGTATGATAACGCCAGCAAAGACCGGAAATAACGGTCAAGCCTTTTTCAGCCGCTATCTTGCCGCTTTCGATAAAGGAACGAACGCCAGCAGCGTCAACGCCGTTGGGCTTTTCAAAGAAGACGTGTTTGCCAGCTTCAACTGCGGCGGCAAAATGAATCGGACGATAGTGCGGAGAGGTTGCCAGAAGAACAACGTCGCAGTTTTCAATAACGCCTTTGTAGTTATCGAAACCGGAAAAAACGGTGTCGGGAGTCGCCTTGCAGCGGGGATTGCCCTTGTATCGATTGTACGCGCCGTCAGCGCTTTCTTTGAACAAATCTCCAAAAGCGGTAACAACCGTATTGGAATCCGCTTCCATCGCATTAGCCAAAGCTCCCATTCCACGTCCGCCGCAGCCAACCAGACCAAGGCGAAGGGTGTCAGAACCAGCCGCATGAGCGCTGCGAGCTATGGAAAGCGTACTAACGGCAGCCGCGCCAATAGCAGCTGTCTTCAAAAAATCTCGACGTGTAGTCATCTTTATTTGCTCCTTGTAGAATAAATAGGAAGGAAATATAAACAACGTTATACTTTTTCTACTTGAAATTCC
>JAZQDP010000222.1:0-1976 GCA_045546875.1 Thermoguttaceae bacterium
CCACTGCTACCGCTGCCGCTTTGCTGGATATGGAATGCGTTGTCTTTATGGGCGAAGAAGACACGAAACGTCAGGCGCTCAACGTCTATCGAATGGAACTGCTCGGATCGAAAGTCGTTCCGGTCATGACGGGAACGCGAACGCTCAAAGACGCCGTTTCTGAAGCCATGAGAGAATGGACGTCCCGCATTATTGATACGCATTACTGCCTCGGTTCCGTTATGGGACCGCACCCGTTCCCGACAATCGTCCGGGATTTTCAGGCGGTGATTTCTCGGGAAATCAAACAGCAGCTTGCGGAGCTGGAAGGGCGTCTTCCTGACGCCGTTGTCGCCTGCGTAGGCGGCGGGTCAAACGCGATTGGCTCGTTCTATCATTTTATCAACGAACCGACGGTTGAACTTATCGGCTGCGAAGCCGCCGGGCGGGGTATCGACACCAAAGAAACCGCCGCGACTGTCAACACCGGATCAGTGGGCATTTTCCACGGAATGAAATCGCTGTTCTGTCAGGACGAGTACGGGCAGATCGCTCCCGTGTATTCCATTTCCGCCGGGCTGGACTATCCCGGAATCGGTCCGGAACACGCCTGGCTTCATTCAACCGGTCGGGCGAAATACGTCCCTGTTACAGACGCCGAAGCGGTCGACGCATTCGAACTGCTTTCCAAAACGGAAGGGATTATTCCTGCAATCGAGTCCGCTCACGCTGTTGCGTACGCAGCGAAAATTGTCCCGAATATGAGTTCCGACAAAATTGTCGTTATTACCATTTCCGGCAGAGGCGACAAGGACTGCGCGTCTATCGCCCGATACCGCGGCGTTTCCATTCAAGAGAATTAACCTGGTTCATCCGACAAGTTGGCGCATGTGAGCTAAAATATGGTTTATTTAGGGTCTATTAAGGTCCCACACGGAAACCACAGATGAGGACGGATTCACACCGATTGTTCATTTTTCATTCGTACATTATTAGCAAAACCTGATTTCCTTTAGTTTTTTGAAAAATGTATTGTAGTCGGTGATTAATGAACTAAATTAATCAATCGGTGAATATCCGTCTAATCCGTAAAATCCGTGAACGGACTGACCTGTGTAAACGCCAGACGCCAATTATCCGAAAGAGCCTTAACCTGTATATATTATATCATGAGCAACATTCATAAAGCGTTTGAAAACGGCAAAGCGTTCATTCCGTTTATCACCTGCGGCGATCCGGATTTGGAAACGACGGCAAAAATCGTTCGCGTTATGGCGAACTGCGGCGCCAGTCTGATTGAACTGGGAATTCCCTTTTCCGACCCGACGGCGGAAGGCCCGACCATACAGGGCGCCAACCTCCGCGCTTTGACCGGCGGCGTTACAACCGATAAAATCTTTGACCTCGTTCGCGACCTGCGCCAGGACGTCTCAGCGCCGATGGTCTTCATGACCTACGCCAACGTCGTCTTTTCCTACGGGGCGGAAAAGTTTATTTCGACCTGTAAGGAAATCGGCATCGACGGCTTGATTCTGCCCGACTTGCCCTTTGAGGAGAAAGAGGAATTTCAGCCGCTGTGCGACCAGTACGGCGTTGACCTCATTTCGCTCATCGCGCCGACGTCTGAAAATCGCATCGCCATGATTGCGCGTCAGGCGCAAGGGTTTATTTATGTTGTTTCCAGCCTGGGCGTAACGGGCGTTCGAAGCGAGATTACCACCGACGTCGGTTCGATTGTCAAGATTATTCGCCAGAACACTCAAATCCCATGCGCTGTCGGGTTCGGCATCTCCACCCCGGAACAGGCGCGTAAGATGGCGACAGTTTCCGACGGCGCCATTGTCGGCTCGGCGATTATCAAGATCATCGAGATGTCCGGCGCCGATGCAGTAGAAAACGTTGGTCAGTACGTAAAGAGCATGGTCGACGCGGTAAAGGAGAGTTGCGAGTAGCGAGTTGCGAGAAACGCAAATTGTGACATTTCGGGGAGTGCGGCG
>JAZQDP010000223.1:0-13864 GCA_045546875.1 Thermoguttaceae bacterium
CCTGTTCGTTCAGAACAAACGTATGTAATTGATTTTGCAACCGGCGTACCGGATAAACCAATAATGGACATTCTCAAGGCGCACAAATCCTATATTCCAATATCGATAACGCAAAAGGAGATTGTTCTCCTGACCCCGACGGACATTCGCATTTGCAATATCGACCTCAGCAGTAACGTTACGAAGGCTCGGGAAGAAGAGGAGAAAATTAAACAGGAACTCCTTAATAATAAAAAAGAGCTTGAAAATGGAAACAAAGCCATGGCAAACTTGGCAATAAAACTTCGGGACGCTACAGAGGAACAAAAAAAGGAATTAAATCAACAACTGGAGGAGATCAGGAAAGCCACTTTTAATACTTACAATAACGTCATAAAACTGGAAAAAGCATTGAAAGAAATGGTTTCCAACGCTCCTCAAGAGCAGAAAATCGAGGATAAGATTATACCGTTCCCGGATTCCGCTCGTCTGGTCGGCAACATCTTTGAATCAAACGGTTCGGTGTATATTCCGCTCAATAACAAATCGTTAGCAGAATATGACATATCCAGGCAGGAATTTGTCTCCAGCGTTAAACCTCGGTTCGACGAGTCGTTTGGAGCGGTTTTTCTCAGTTCTGATAAAGTATTATCACAAAAATACGACGCCCTGGAATGTTACGACGTCAAACAGCTTGTCGAAAATCAGCGGCAAATCATCGCCAGTTCCGACTCTGTTCGCGCCTTGATTATGACAGGGTACGAATTATGGGACAAGGGCGACATTGAAAACGCGGCGGCTAAATTCAAGCTGGCGTTTGACAAAGCGCCGCAAATCTGCTTGCCGATTATTAAAAGCCTCGCTTTTGACACACTGAGAAAAGATTATAACCGATACTCTTCCCTCATTGACGTCTTTAGCCCCGCCTTTGCGGACGCACAAGGGCGGCTGGATTTGGCTAAATTCCAAATTGAAGAATGTATCGCGCAAAATAACATTCCGGAAGGGTTAAAAATTCTGGAATCGTTAATCGACGCCTCCCTTCAATCTAAATCGGGGCAGTATTTTATAAACATTGACGCGGACTTGACGATAGATCGCAGCGTTTGGATCGGAACGATGTTAGCCAAAATTTATAATTCAGCGTCTGATGAGCATAAAAAGCTGATTGATCAGATGATTGAAAAACATCTTGACGTCGAGCCAGACAAACGAACGACGGCTTGGCTTCTGTCTCAAATTGACTTTTTCCCGCTGCCGACCGTTCTGCCAAAGTTGCTGGATGAATTGTATCAAAAGTACCTCGATACGAACGATTTAGCCAGAGCGGAACTTGTCCTGCGTCAGATTCGTTCCAATTCTCAATCCAACCCGGAAGACATAGCCGCCTTGTGGGCAAAACAGGCGATTGCGCTTCAAAAAACCGCGCCCGCCGACGCCGCAAAAGCGTTCAAGCTCATAAATCAGTTGTATCCAAACGCGGCTTGCTGCGACGGTAAAACCGCGCAGGAATACGTCCAGTCGTTAGGCGAATCCAGCCCGATTAATAAAGCGTATTCGTTTAATCCGGTTTGGCCTCAAGGTGAAATTTCTCTTTTTATAAAAGAAGACACCAACAGAGATCTGATGAGTCATTACACCAATTCCAAAAAGCTGTTTGCAAACGAAAACGTTTTCTTTGACGGATCGGTTATCCGCAAAAATCATGGTTCGCAAAAAGCGCAGAATTTTGACATGTACGACGATTACGGCAAGTTAATCAAAACGTTTAAGACGTCAGACTTTGACTCGCCGTACCGAAACACTACATCCGATTACAATTCAGACGCGCCGTGGTTTTCGGCAGAACATTTCTTCTTTGTTACGGAGCAATCCGGGGAAATTCTGGCAGTGAATTTACTGGCAAATCCTTCTATTGCCTGGTTCAAAGATTTCCTTAAAAAAGACGTCAACGTGGACGCATCGGACGAGTATTCCGTCATCGGACAATTGAACCAGTCAAGACGTCTTGGCGCCAACAGATTTACCAACGTTTATGGAAACGTTATCTTTATGCAGATAGACGAAAAAACGTTTGCAGGCGTTGACGCCGCCACCGGCAGAATGAGATGGAAGCGCACGAAGCTCAATTCAAACAATATCGTCTTTGTTGACAACGATTCGTTCTATCTTACCCGAGGAACTCAAGAGACTAACGGAACCGTCTTCGGTCAAATCGAAAGCGCCGGCGACCGTTATTCTCTCTTGACAGGCATGAAAGAAGGCGAAGTTCGAATCCCCTATAGTCGATCAAGCGTTCTTCCGCAGGGAATCCTTTCCTACAGCGCCGTCAGTTCGTCGTCTGGACAGACGTGCACAATAAAGCTTTGTTCAGTTTCAAAACAAAAGGTTCTTTGGGAAGACAAATCCGATTTCTTCTCAAGCCCCACGTATTTCAAAAGCGGAAACCTTCTCTATTTGCAAAACGCCTCTAATGGCAGAGTTAAGGTTTTAGACGCTCTTACCGGCAAAGCGATTATCGACGATACGTTTGAGGTTCTTTCTCAGCAGGAGCGCAACGAAATCGCAACCCGGGCGCGTGCGCTGGAAAAGCAGGTTAAAGAAAGACGTAAACAGATTGAGGAAGAAGAAAAGGGCGATAACAAAAAGAGACAGGAGCGTCTTGTGCGCGAAAGCCGTGAAGGACGACCGGAAGACGATCTGCCTGATAATATCGATCGAATTGAATCGCTGGCTAAGAACTGCTTCGATTCGGTTTACCTCCTCACCGACAATTCCGACAACGTCTATCTTGTCGTAAACACTTCGTTTGGATATACCAGGCGACAACGCAGCGCGTGCAGGAAAATTAATCTTTTGCGAAGCGTTCAACTGCACACGGCAAAGATTTATAAATACAGTCGAGACGGAAAAGCCCTTTGGAAAGAGCCGGTTATTGTTAAAGATTCTTATTTGTGTACAGACGCGCCCTCGGGAATGCCGTTCCTGATCATGGCGTGCGGTCGGCAAAATCGGGAGAACAACGTCATCACTCAAGCGTTGGATTTCTCTTTCATTGACAAAAATTCCGGTCAGATTTATCGATATAACGCCAAAAACCTCGGTACAAGCTCTGTAATGATGTCATGCGACCCGGAAAAGCGAACTGCGGAGTTTTTGATTAATAACAAACAAACGCTTGTTTTAACGTTTACCGGAAAACCGCTGCCAGAAAACGCAGCCAAAGAGTTGCCGCTTCTTACGCCTGAAGAGAAGCTCCGAAAGGAAAAAGAAGAAGCGGCAGTTCAAGCCGCCAAAGACGCCGCGGGCGAAGACGATCCGTTTGAATAATTGTAATTGACGCCATGCCGGGTGCGTTCAAATTGCAATATATAGATGGGGTTTGATGATGCGAAGCGTCAAAAAATCCAGCCCTGAAAGGGCGAAATGTTTATAACCGGCGGGCGTTAGCCTCCGGGTGAGCGAGTAAATCAATAACAAAAATTCGATAAATATCCCCTCCATTCCTTCCCGGCGCCTTATGGCGCCGAGAAGGAATGGAGGGGGTTGACTCGATTAAGAAAGATTTTTTGAGCGCATATCCGTGGGCTTACGCCCCACGGTTACATTTGTGGCGCCCCTTCGGGGCTAATGACAATCCTATCCGGGCGCCAATATTCCTTATTTGTCAATTTCGCCTAGTCGCAACCCAAAATTTACCACACCCTCCACACCATATTTTCCCACTAACCATTTTCCTCAACTCACCCAATTTAGAAATCATGAAACTCACACTATCCACAACGCTTTTTACTGTCATTGCCGCCGCAATGTTTGTATGCCCCGTTCAGGCAGACGATACCGTTCCTCAAACGGTTAAATCGTCAAGCGGTCAAACGCTTAACCTGGTTTGGCACGACGAGTTCAACGGAACCGGCTTGCCCAATCCGGCAGACTGGACGTACGAATACGGCTTCGTCCGCAACGGAGAAAAACAGTTCTATACAAAAAACCGGCTAAAGAACGTCTATCAGAAAGACGGTAAACTGACGATCGAAGCGTTCAAAGAGGACTTTGAAGAAAGCGGCAAAAAGGCGCAGTACACCTCCGGCAGCATTACCACTCAAGGGCTTCACAGCTGGAAATACGGTCGAATTGAAGTTCGCGCCAAGCTCCCGAAAGGAATCGGAACGTGGCCCGCTATCTGGATGTTGGGCGACAACATCAATAAAATCGGCTGGCCCGCTTGCGGCGAAATCGACATCATGGAATACGTCGGGTTCAATCCGACCCAGGTTCACGCCACCGTTCACGCCAAAGGCAATAAAAACTGGCACATTCAAAAAGGGGCGCACATTCGCCTTGACGGAATTGAAGATCGCATGGCGGTTTACGCCGTCGAATGGACGAAAGACAAAATGGACTTCTTTATTGACGGTCAGAAATATTTTTCTCTCGATACAAACAAGTTCGACTCACTGGGAAAACCGTTTGACTTGCCGCACTATCTGATTATCAACCTTGCCATCGGCGGGGGCTGGGGAGGTCAGCGAGGGATTGACGACGCTATTTTCCCTGTTAAATACGAAATTGATTACGTCCGCGTTTATCAGGCGACGGAACCGAACAGTCAGGCGAACGTTAAAGAAAAGTCCCTTTTTGACGGCACGCTGAAAAACTGGACTCAGGTAACGCTGTACGATTTCGACTCCGCGCCGGCGCCGTCGATTGTCAACGGGGCGATTTGCTTGCCGATGGGGAATCCCGCTTCCGGAATTAAGTACAACGGAACCGTTCCCAGAATCAATTACGAATTGACGTACCAGGCGCGCCGAATGGACGGCAACGACTTTTTCGGATTGGCGGTTATTCCGTACAAAGATAAATGCTTTGGATTTGTCCTCGGCGGCTGGGGCGGAACGCTGTGCGGGTTCTCCTGCCTGGACGGGTTCTCGGCAGACGAAAATTCCTCGGCGTTTACCTACGATTTCAAGAACAAGGTTTGGTATGACGTCAAACTGACAATTACCGAAAAAGAGCTGGTCGTTTACATCAACGGCGAAAAAATGACAACCGTCGATATGGAAGACCGAACGATTAGCAACCGCATGGAAGTTGAGCCGGTTGAACCGTTCGGATTCGCCACTTGGTACACAAAGGCAGAACTGCGAAACATCAAAATTCGGAAAATCGAGAAATAGCGGTTGCAAAAGCAGACGAGATGGCGAGCCGGGGTGCGTTAGCCCCCGGAAACGATTCTCGCAACTAAAAGCAGAAAATAAAGGTTCATCCAACAAGTTGGCGCCTGTGAGCTAAAAAGCAGGCATTTTGCCCGCCCCAAAAATTTTTTTAACACGAAATACACGAAAAGAACGAAACAAACGAAAGGATTATTTTATAAATCTTAAACTTTTCGTGATTTTCGCTTATTTTGCGTTTTTCGTGTTAAAAATCGAATGATGAACAAACGATTATTGATTTATCAATTAACCAATCGGCGACCGACGAGGTCGGTTCCTGATTGGAAGTGGGTAGCTCCAAAACCAGCGTCATCGGAAACATAACCTCGTCCTTTCCGCCCGCGCGGCTTCGCGCTCCGTTTAATCTGTAAAATCCGTGTACGGACAGACCCGCACAAACGCTAGGCGCCAACTTACCGGAGGAGCCGTTTTTATCTGCTCTTATCGCGCCCATTTTCCACTCTCTAAACCTCTCTTTAGCGGTTAATCTACAAACCGCAAGCACCGTAAATGAATTTTACCCCTCAAAATGGCGCTTTAAAAAAGCGGTTATGCGCTAAATGAACGCCTTGTATCGATTGTACCAAATAAAATTCGAAGGTTTTTTTAAAAAAAGCCGTTTTTCCCCTTAAGTTTTTAAAAGATTTAACTAAATTATAGTTATTCATATTTAATTATTTAATGTGAGTAAAGGAATTGTTGCCTTGCGAACGGAACTATTCCTTTTACCCCAAATCGCATTAGACGCAAATCGACTTGGGGAATCACGGAGAAAGCGGCTCTTTAAATTCAGGCGCATGAAGGCAAGAGCTGCAGTTGTTATAGCACGTCGCCCCTTTCCCCCCCTGGAAAATACAAGCATGGGTACGTCATTTGGTTATAATCATGAAGTAGAAGCCCTGTTGCGAAATATCGAACTTCGTAACGCCTTAGAACCATACACCGACGATTCGGTCAACAAAAACATACTCTCGCATCTTTCTTTGGATGCTGAGAACGAATATTTGTTTGATATTTTAGAGTGGGAGAAGGCGCCCCTTAAACCGATTTACCGGTGGTTTAATCCTCCATTGTGTCCTCCTCGTCCAGAAAACGTCAAAGACGAAGACCTGAAAGACATTCTGGAGTGCATAATCCAAAAGCTGTTTGAAAAACATATTGTTCTTGAATTTACAGACCATCTTTCCGATCGCGAACTGTACCGGGTAATTTGGTGCAATATTCTCCCCTTTGAAGCGAAAATGATCTATTCCCAAAAGTATATGAGTTGGGACTGCGCGCACATAAACGGCGACCCGGACGTTTGGCTTCGTTATTATGCCTCGGCTGAGGAGCGCGAGATCTGGGCTGAAACGTACGAATTGCCCATGCCGCCAATGGAACTACCAAAATACCCGCGGCATCTGCCTGAAAAGCCTGAATAAACTTTTAGAACACTTTGACACAGCGGCTTTCTGCGGGATGGCGTTGCCATTCCGCAGAATATTATTTCTTGCTGAAAGCGCGCTAAAGTATTTTGGTTCTTCCGGCAAGTCCGTTCCTGAGAAACCTTCTAAAAAAGGCTTTGATACAAATTAACTCTGGGAAAAATGCGTGCGTCCCTATCTTTGCACACGGTAAATTGGCTGACCGCTCCACCCCAATTTTTCTCGCAGCGTTTGATAGTAACTCTTTTGAGGGGCGGCAACAAGCTGAACCGTTAAATGAGACTTTCGGATTTCAACCAGATCTCCCGGTTCCAGTTTACTCAAAATCTGACCGTCAACCACAACGCTTGTATCAGGGTTCGGATTGACAATTTCCATCACAAAGACGCGGCTGGCGTCGTCTATAACAGGGCGATTGGTAAGCGTATGGGCGGAAATAGGGCACACGCAAAACGCTTGCATCGTTTTATGGAGAATAGGACCGCCGGCTGACAAATTATGCGCCGTTGACCCCACAGGAGTAGAAATAATCAACCCGTCGCAACTGTACGTTGTAACCAGTTCAAAACGCTGATCAAAGGGCGCGGGAATGTCCGCCAACGTCGCTCGCGTCATCTGGTCAATCCTGTCGGCATACAGTTTAATTTCCATAATGGAAAACGGCGCCCCGTTCAGAATTGCCGCCTCGTTGACGCCCTGCACCGTTTTCACCGCTTTACCGCCGCGCAAAATGCGGCACTGGTACATCATCAGCGGGACAATCGGGAGAGGGTTTTCGTCAAAATATTTTAGCAGCGGAACAATTTCCTCTACATTTACGTCCGCTAAAAAGCCGAGTCGCCCCAGATTGACGGCTATGAGTGGCCGCTGCTTTTCGCCCATCTGATTTACAGCGCGAAATATCGAGCCGTCGCCGCCCAAAACGACAACTGCGTCTGCCTTGTACCGGGACAAATTCTTTTCGCCCGTAAAGTCTGAACAGACGATATTGGCAACAGTTTTAATTTCTGGCATCAAAACCTGCGCGATTTTTTCAATTCCTGCGCGGTTCGGATAGCCTAAAAGGATGATTTTCATTATCGAAATAGAGGATTATTGGCGAGAACCAGGAACGTCAATTCCTGGTTGTTGCGCTCCTTCAGAGACATTATTGTCTTATTAAATGTTGATTTCCTGTATTTGTCATTTCAAGTTTGTAGGTAGCTCCCTCTTCCAACATCATTGAAGGGGCTTGTCCATGAGCGGCGCGAACGCCTTTGGATTTAGCATACTCCGGATCTTGAGCCAATTTCCAGAAATTATCCCAAAGTTCATTTTCAAACCCGGTTGTATCTGGAAAATCCAGCTTGTACGGTTGCGGCGTTTTCCCTTCAGCGTCAATTCGCGGTCCGTCTTCTGGTTTTTGTTTGTCTCCAAAAAACCGAGTAAACAGACACAACGCGGTTCCCTTTAATACATCGCCCTGTTCGACAAAGTTATCTTCAAACTTGATTACCATCGTATCAACATAGAGAATATCGCCATCAATGGTAAACTTGCGCTTCTCTCCGATAGGGTTGTCTGACTGGTCAACCTCTGAAAACGAAAACGTCGTCTTGACCACGTCAGATCCTTCTGGTTTCACCTTGGCAATGTCGGAAATGATAGCCAACCGGCGCGTCTTTTTTAAGAAGACGTTTGCCATTTCCAATCGCTGATTTTCTGTTTCCAGCTTGGCAATTTTTTCTTTTGCTTCTGCAAGCTCCTTTTGTGCGGCAGCAAAATACCTGTCAAAAAAAGTATACGCCTGCCATCCGACAACAGAAATAATCAAAAATACAACAGAATAAATTAATGATATAACCTTCTTCATGATTTATAATTCAATCTTAAATTATGGTATTAACCAGGAATTCTGACTTTTAGCTCAGAAAGGGCTATCAATGCGAAACTGCCAAAACAATCATTACAACGATAAACACCACGGCAAGAACAATGGCAACCACAGCCCACTGGAACCAGAATTTTGCCATTTTTTTCTCTGCCAATTCCTCTTCCCGTTTTCTTTTGTTGATGTATTCAACAGTTCTTTCGAGTTTAATCTCAAAAGTTTTATTGCAGTACGGGCACATTGCCTTTTCCCCGATCATATCTCGGCTGATTGCCAGAGAATGTCCGCTTGGACAAAGACAATGCAGTTTGTCGTCTTTATCCGGATCGCCTATGTTCATTTTTTGCTCTGGCTTTTCAGCCGCCTTTTCCGCTTCTTGTTCAGAGGCTTGAGCGTTTGCAAAGTCGAAGTTCTTCTTTTTCTTCTGAACGTTAAATGAATTGGGGGCTGGCGGAGTATTCAACCCGGTAAACGTCGATACCGGCGGCGATACGGTGGGCGCATCAGGAGGAACGACGGGAGACTTTTGGGGTTCGGGGGAATATCCTGCTGGAGATGGAATAATTATCTCCACACGGCAATGAGGACAAACGGTTCGCTGACCGATTTGATCTTCATTGGCTTGCAGAAGATGTCCGTTAGGGCACAAAAACTGAAAAGGCATAGGAATCTGTTACAAATGGAATTTTTAGAGGAATATCTATTTTTACCAACTTATAAAAACAATCTATTTCTCGCGGCAATTTCTGATAAACGTTTCTGCAATTAAACTTTTATTTAAGGTTTTTGGTTGAAATAACCTGGTTTGACGCACAAACAATTTATTAGAAATTTCCGTTTATATTATACCCTAAAATGCTATTAGAGAAAATAACACTATTCTTTTTTTTATGATTTTTTTCCAAAAAATATCGGGATTTTGTGAATTTGTGGGTGCGTACATTTTTCGGTTGCGAAAATGGATAAGATTGGCGAGGCTTGAATGTCAGCGTCTTGGTTTTGTCGATTATTCATGGAGCAGCTCAGTTCGCGCGGCTGTCTCTGCCGCGTTGCTGAGGATTAAAAAAACATTATGCAGTAAAAGCCGCTCCGACCTGCTGGATCGCGGCTGGTACAGCCGCCTATTTTTTTAAGCCGCAAAGAACGCATAGTTTTAAAACTTTGCGAACTTCGCGAACTTAGCGTGAGATTTCTTCGGCGGCAGTGGACTGCCGCCAATCGGGCTGAACCATTACTTTTCGACCCCCAAATTTTGCACGCCCCCCCTAAATTATCGACTTTTTTTCAGGGTATTGACGAAATTATATTATTATGTATAATTCTATATGAAATCCAAATATATAATCTATGGATAATGTCAAACTCTTTCCGATATAACTGCATACAATTATTGTTTTTTTGCAGAACGGAATAACAGTTTTTTTAGAAGTAATTTTTGAGGTTCGTTTACCATGAACGAGGAAAATCCGGATACCGTTTCCCCGGAACCAAACGCCACACCCGAGACCGCGCCGCTTAAGCCGGCTCCACCCCGTCGCAAAATTTTAATTGGAACTCAGCGCCCCGGCGCGTTAGAAGCCCATCGAGCAGAAGTTGCCGCCAAAAACAACGAAAAGGCTACTGTAAAGGTCGATGCGCCCGCTCCGGAAGTCAAGCCAGCTCCAGAGGTCAAGCCAGAACCCATCGCTGAAGCCAAGCCGGCTCCAGAGGTCAAGCCTGAACCTGTTGCTGAAGTCAAGCCAGCTCCAGAGGTCAAGCCAGAACCCGTCGCTGAAGCCAAGCCAGCTCCAGAGGTCAAGCCAGAACCTGTTGCTGAAGCCAAGCCAGCTCCAGAAGCAAAGTCGTCTTCCAAACCGGAATCCGCTGACGCTCCTGCCGAAACAGCCGACGGTCAGAAAAAAGATCAAAAAGACGATCGACGAGACAGACGCGGCAACAAACGCGAACCGAAAATCAGCAAAGCTCAACAGATTCTCGCGGCTGGACCGGTCGGAAAAGTTTCCCAAATTCCGGTTCCCAACGCGCGAATGCCGTTGTCTGACGAACTGCAGGCAGAATACGAAGCCGCTCTGGGAGATTTAGCTCAGGCAAACGGTTTTGACGATATCTTTAATAACGATACCGCTCACAAAGCTGGGGTTGTTTTCGAACAAGACGACAAAGTCGAAGCCACCGTTCAGCGCATTTCTCGCGAAGACGTTATTTTAGATCTTGGCAATTTCAATCAGGGCGTTGCCTCATTGCGCCAGTTTACCGAAGCCCCCACCATCGGAACAAAGGTAAAAGTTTCCATCGTTCGATATAACGAATCGGAAGGTCTGTATGAAGTTACGCTTCCCAACGCGGCGGCAATTATCGGCGACTGGTCTGAAGTTCAGGAAGGCATGGTGGTTGACGCCGCCGTTACCGGTCAGAACTCCGGCGGTTTGGAATGCGAAGTTGCCCATATTCGCGCGTTCATGCCAGCAGGACAGGTGAGCATGTACCATCGCGACAGTTTCGACGATTTAATCGGCACGCACCTCAATGCCGTCGTTTTGGAAGCGAAGCCGGAAAAACGCAATCTGGTTATCAGCCACAAAGCGTTTGAATTCCGTCAGCAGGAATCCGAAAAGAAAGAATTCCTCGCCACGATGAAAGAGGGCGAAGTTTATGACGCGGTCGTTCGCAAGATTATGCCGTTTGGCTGCTTTGTCGATCTCGGTCATGGCGTAGAAGGTCTGGTTCACGTCAGTCGCCTGTCATGGGGACACGTAACCGATCCCAACGAAGTCGTCAAAGAGGGCGAAATGATTAAAGTCATGTACCTCAAAACAGACGACAAGGGCAAGTTGAGCTTCTCCCGCCGGGAAACGATGACAAGCCCATGGGAACTCGCTCCAACCAAGTACGCCGTCAACACCGTTTGCACCGCCAAGATTGTCAAGGTTCAACCGTTTGGCGCGTTCTGCGAACTGGAACCAGGCGTTGAAGGCTTGCTTCACATTTCCGAACTGGCTCATCAGCGCATCGGACACGTTTCCGACGTCGTTAAAGTTGGTCAGGAAGTCCAGGTTCAGGTTATTTCCATGGACCCATTGGCTCGGAAAATCGGGCTTTCCATCAAAGCGCTTATCGCTCCTCCGGTAAAAGAAGAGTCTGAAGAAGACGAAAACAACGCCGGGCACAAAAAGAAGAAGGAGAATCCGGAAGACCTCGAAGCCAAACCGTTGGCGAAAAAATATCGCAACAACAAAACCGACAACCTCAAAGGCGGAACGACTTCTGGCTCCGGCTCAAAATGGGCAACCGATTTCTCGGCTTTGCTGGGAAACATCAAGTCTGAAGAAGAGTAAAAACCAATGCGGCATGTTAACCGCATGCCGCCTAATTACATATCACTAAACACTTACCACTAACTACTCATTTATACTAGGAGAACTTAAAATGGCTAAAGGCAGATACCTGTTTACATCTGAAGCTGTCAGTATGGGACATCCCGACAAGTTGGCTGACCAGATTTCGGACGGCGTTTTGGACGCATGCCTGGCACAAGACCCGATGAGCCGCGTCGCGTGCGAAACGATGGTTACCACCGGCGTTGCTGTTATCGCTGGCGAAATCACCACAAAAGCGGTTATCAATTACCCGGACATTGTTCGCAAGGTTATCAACGATGTTGGCTATACGGACGATCAGATGGGCATCTGCGGCGACACCTGCGCTGTCATGGTCTCTCTGGATAAGCAAAGCCCGGACATCGCTCAGGGCGTCAACGATGCAGACGCCGCTGGCAAGAACGTTGTTTATACGTTCAGCAATGGCGCTGTTGGATCCCAAACGACTTCTGCCGGTAAAGACGGCGCGGGCGACCAGGGTCTAATGTTCGGATACGCCTGCAACGACACGCCGGAACTCATGCCGCTGCCAATCGCTCTGGCTCACCGAATTACCAACCGTCTGACCGAAGCCCGTCAGAAGGGAGAAGTCAACTGGCTTCGTCCTGACAGCAAATCTCAGGTTACCGTTGAATTCGAAGACAACAAACCGATTCGTATTGACACCGTTGTCGTTTCAACCCAGCACGACCCGTCCGTCGATCAGAAACAGATTGCGGAATTCGTCATTCCTAACGTAATCAAACCATGCTTGCCGCCGGAACTGGACAAGGGCGACATTAAATATTACATCAACCCGACCGGTAAATTTGTCGTTGGCGGACCTCACGGCGACTGTGGTCTGACAGGACGCAAGATTATCGTTGACACCTACGGCGGCTGGGCGTCTCACGGCGGCGGCGCGTTCTCCGGAAAAGACCCGACGAAGGTTGACCGCTCTGCAGCATACATGGCTCGTTACATCGCCAAGAACATCGTTGCCGCCGGTCTGGCTGACCACTGCGAAGTTCAGCTCGCCTACGCTATCGGCGTTTCAGAACCCGTTTCCGTTCTGGTCGACACCCGTGGAACCGGCAAGCTGGCAGACGAAGAACTCACTGCGATCGTCCGCAAGGAATTCAAGCTCAATCCGAGCGGAATCATCGAAACGCTTGACCTCCGCAAACCCATCTTCCAAGCCACCGCCGCGGGCGGACATTTCGGTCGAGAAGGCTTCTCTTGGGAAAAGACCGACAAGGCAGAAGATCTGAAGAAGTATCTGAAATAAGTCCAAATCAGTCATTATCAAATAACGCAAAAACAGGAGAATTGGGAACAATCATTTCCGATTCTCCTGTTTTCTTTGAACTCGGTTAACGTTATCAGAGAAACGTTATTTAATAACCGATAAGTAAAATTCCCTTTAACGGAAGATGTATTCTGTTTGAGATATACAATGTTTCTAAAAAGACGCTAACTTTATTGAAATCTTCATGATCTCTGTATACGTTTCTTACTGCGAGAACCAAATAATCGACCCCGTACATCATACACGCTTCAAAGATGTCTTTTAAGAATTGATTATTCTCGGTCGCTCTGCCTGCTTCAATCTCAATTACGATTCTTCCATCCTCGCTTAACGCATCAGCATAAAACATCTTATCAACTTTATTGTTTCTGCCGAACAGAACCGGAACGTCTATTTTATTGGTTTTTTGCTTTCCTTTTTCAACCTTGAATTTGATCCGTTCTAAATGAGGGCGCACTTTTTCAAGAACGCCATTAGACGAGAGTGACGATTGAGTGGAATCAATATCATTCTCAACGGCTCTAAACGCATCTATGATTTTAGAAATTTCAGGCGTTATACCGATTGAACGAGGATATAACTGATACTGAATCATTTGATTATCTCCAATTTCGTTTTAATATTCTCAAAGGTTTATTATTACATATTATATGCGTTCTTAAAGAATATACAAGAGACCGTTTGATTAATCCATTATTATAGGG